>CAZQLG010000089.1:0-9767 GCA_964594105.1 uncultured Desulfococcus sp.
TAATTAAAATTATGGAACGATTAATCTGACCCTTTCGGGGCGGGGCAACGATTCCTTCCATATTGTGCACAATCAAACCGCATCAGCAGTTTTGGAAGTGATTTTTTATTTTTGAAATGGGTTTTGATAGTTGTATTTGTTGACTTTTAATAAAATTTTATCATGAAATTTCATTCCATCATCATCCTGTAACGCCTCAATCTTTCCCGTTTTAACCATGTCATGTGATCCTATGGATTAGCCTTACGATCGGAGGCTTGTTCCGCGTATATTATAACCCCTCCAACAACTTGTGATAGTTCAGAATAGAACTGGGACTATTAGCTGTGGGGAATTCACCTTAAATGTTTAATGGAACTCGAATTTGCATTAAATCGCCGATTATCTACTGACAGTCGTGGTAAACGTTAACTCCTCTGCTCTCAAGCTGGGGGATATATATCGTGCAGGAATCATCGTTCAACAGGTTGCCGGTAAGAGAAACCGTATCTTCGGAATCGATGCCGCTGTTGGTGACCAGGGGGTGGATATCGACGATCTGATTATTGCGAAGATCAAGCGATGTCAAACTCACGAGGTTTGCCAGCGGATTAATATTGGTGACCTGGTTGGAGAGAAGCTTAAGCGATTTCAAATTCACGAGGTTTGCCAGGCCGTTGATATTGGTGATTTCATTGTAATAAAGAGTAAGGGTTTGCAAATTCACGAGGTTTGCCAGGTCGTCAACATTGTTGAGCTGATTAAACTCAAGGGAAAGTGTTGTCAGATTCACAAGGTTTGACAGAGAATCGATATCGGCGATTTGATTGTTGCCAAGATAGAGACGGGTTAAATTTGTCAGTCCTGCCAGGCTACTGATATCAACAATTTGATTTTGCGAAATCTGGAGCCTGGTTAAATTTTCAAGCCCGGCCAGGCTGTTTATATTAACCACATCATTTCGTCCAAAGGTTAATTCCTCCAGGTTGGTCAGGCCGGCCAGCGGACTGACATCGACGATCTGGTTACCCCAGAAACTCAGCTCTTCTAAATTTGTGAGCCCCGATAGCCCGCTGATGTCGGTTATCTCGTTCCATTCGAGATCTATTTCCTTCAGATTCGTAAGGTTTGACAGGCTGTCGGTATTGCTCATCTTGTTATACCGGACAGTGAGATCGGTTAAGTTTGTCAGGTTGTTTAATGCACTAAAATCGCTGATCTCATCATTGTACCCGAGGTCAAGCCATGTCAGCTGTGAAAGCGTCGACAGACCGCTGATATCCGATAGTTGATTATAGGTCAGATTAAGCGCTTGCAAATTGACGAGGTTTAAAGGGCCATTGATGACGCTGAGCTGATTGCTGGAGAGATAAAGCGATTGTAAATTGGATAGATTTGCCAAACCGCTGATGTCGGTGATCTGATTGCTGGAGAGATTAAGCATTGTTAAATACATAAGACCCGATAATGGACTGAGATCTGAAATTTCGTTGTGGTGAAGATACAGCGTTGACAGGAACCTGCAATGCTGCAATCCTTCAAGATTCTGTATGTCTCTATACTCTGCAGACAGATAGAATAGATGATACAAATCCATATTCAGAATATCGCCGGAAGGTTTATGGATTGCTGACCTCACGGCATCTTCGAGGTCCGCGTCCGGGAAATTGACGACAAACGCATTGGGGTCTTCGAGCTCCGATGTGATTTGCCGCAGGATATAAATCACTTCTTCAAGGCCCAGCTTTTCATCGTTATTGACATCGGTAAAAGAATTGAGCGGGTCGCCAGCGGCCATGCCGCAAATTGTCTTCAAGGCCAGAACGGCATCCGAAAGGGATACCCGCCCGTCGCCGTTTACATCACCGGTCTGCTTGGCCAGGGTGATTTTTAATTCCCGGCCGGTTGCGTTAGCCATGCTGTCGTCCGGAAGGGTAAAGAGGATATATCCGTACCCGTCATCCACCCGTGAGCCGACGCCGTCCGGATCGTTTTTGAAAAAAATCGGGTCATCGATTCCGTTTGCAATAATCCTGGCATCGTCGGCGGTGCCGTCTTCGTTTTTACCGAACGCCGTGCCGGCTGAGAGGTCCTGAAATGCGTCAAAATTAAAAGATGTGTCCTTTGGCCAGGTGATCAGGATGTATTTGTAATATTTGTCAGAATTAAAGATTGTTGTGCCGTCGGCATCTCCTATATGCGTCCAGCCGACGCCCCAGGAGACTTCATTCGGATTGTCCGATGCATCTTCATAGACGTCCATGTTAAATGTCGTTGCGCCGAATACCCTGAAAAGATTCGGTTGGGTCAGGGGGTAAGACTCATCAATTAAAAAAGTCATGCCGATGTCCACGGTAAGGCCGTCCTGAGAAACAGTACCGGAGGCAAATCCTGCGTAATCGCCGATTGATTTAACACCATTGTCGTCCTGATCCAGAAGCGCGAAAAAATATACGGTTTGATCGATCGACAGCCCTGAAATTTCGAAATTTCCAGGCTGTGAAAGCCAGGTGCCTCCGTAGGCATCATATTCCGTGCTGGGCCCTGAAAACGCGCCAATGTAAATATTGCCCCCGGTATACGGCGTTTGGGTGAATGTAACGGTGCCGGTCGCCGATGCGGTGTATAGGGCGATCCGGGTGGTATTGTAGTCGCTCACCGGCTGCCCGTTGGCCAGATGGGATGCGACCCGGATATATTTGTCGGTCATATCCCCCATATCGGCAAGCAATACTTTCCATTCGATGAATTTCGTTCCGGCCGCCGCATATGATTCAGAATATTCATTAATCACCTGTGGCGAATGGTTCAACAGGTCTTTATGGTTATGCCAGGCGCATTTTTTAACCGATGATATCCAGGCGGTGCCATCATAGGAGACAACCGCCAGGCGGTCGTCCTGTGTGTAACCCGCCCAATCCCAATCGGAATTTATATCCACAAAATAGGCCATTTTATCTGTGGCATTCGGGTCCCCGTCATACAGGTGGAGGCCGATATAGAGCCAGGTTGCGTCTTTTGCCAGAAACAGATTTTTTATATCCCCGCCAGAGAAATCTGCATCTGCATCTTCATCATTCTGGATATCCGTAAATGCCAACGCATTGGCAGGCCAGTCCGTATCGTTTCCATCCACCGAAATTGCGCCATTACCGATTGTCGGGATATTGAAAAATCCGCCCGGCTGGAGTTCCAGCGTCTTTGTCAGGTCATCATTGGTCACCATATCCGGAAACATGCCGTTTAAAATCGGGGCCTCCGGGAATGTACCGGGGATGATTTGACTGAAACGGTCGAAATCGGGAAGGACCGATCGGATATCGAGGGGAGATTTGACCGGAGCCGTCGCATTGCCGAACAGGGCATTCAGATCAAACGTTACCACGGTCGTTTCCGTGTTGGTTCGGGTGCCGGTAAAGTCACCGGAAAAATTCTCGTTATCACAATCCGTAAAGGCGTAATGACCGTTTGTAATCTGGTCGTCCGCCAGCGTTCCGGTCATATTAAATTCAATGACCCCGCAATGCCAGTCATAGGTTTGCAGCTGGATCGCCAGATTCGTTCCGGATACGCTGTATTTTTCAATCCAGCCGTTGCAGAAGGGGAAATCATCACAGTCTGCCTCAATGTCTCCGTCTGAAAAATTTCCGTTCATGTCAAATTCTAAAAAAAGATCAAATTCGTCTCCTGTAACCGTATCACTTAAATGCCATTGTTCTTCAGTGAATGTGAACGCTGCGGCCCGGTTTTCATTTAACGACGATTTTATCTCCGTAAGAACGGGTAAAATCAATTCGGCAGCGTCTATGTCTTCCTGAGACTCAAAGAAGATCAGGTCATCGGCCGGGTTGTCGGTTTCGGCTTTAATTGACGCCAGTCCATCTCGATAAGCGTCAAAGGCATTTAATAGCGCGGTCCGGGCAGCAGCAAGGGATGCCTTGCCGTCTTCTCCGTTGACGCCTGTTAAATGGAGGAGATTCGGGTAATCGGCCATTATGCCCTGAAGCGTGAGCATGTCTTCATGGTAACCGATAAAGACCATGTCGCGGATGCTTACATGAAGATCATATGCGGTGATGAGGTTGAGATAAAATTTTAAGCTATATAATATCGACCGTGCGGCCAGGATGTCGCTGTAATCGATTTCAACGGCATCGGCGCCGGATTCATCACTGGTTATGATCGTATTGAAAGTCTCTCCAATAATAAGATTGAGGTGGCCCAGCATATCGTCTATCAGGTCCAGAAACGGGCCGGATAAAAAAGTTTCAACCGCCTCACCGTCGGGTGTGGAATCCGGAAGATAGGATTGGCCGTAAATATCCGGTGGGTCGCCATAGGGCATCCCCTGCGCCGGGCTGTCTATGGTTTCATCAAACGGAACGCCGAACGCCGTTAGCATATCCCGCAGTGTCCGGGCTTCCGCGCCGTTGCCTTCCTCAAGACAAAACGAGGCGATCAGTGAGGCTGAATAAAAGAGGTGCGCTTCCTCATCTTCGGCATCGACTGCAATGGCCGCTGAAAATTTGTCCTTTGCAGACAGAATCTTGGAATAGGTGGGATCGGCATGGTTGAACAACAATACCCGGCCTTCGGCCACGAGCACCTGGGAGGTGTCCGACGCGAATGTGATGCTTGCGGCACCAAGTATTAATGCACATGCGAGTATGAATAGAAAGCGTTTCATTTCAGATCTCCTGTCATGTAATAGATTTTCATATAATTAATTTGGGTGACATTATCGGTTGGAAATATAGCCTTCGTATCATCTCCTTCCTCCGGCCCTGCCAAATCATTTGTCTGAAAGTCTATATTTTTGAGTTATGGGATTTAGATACAAATCGTAATCAATATATTTTGATTGGGTCTTACGACCATTGTTTTTTGTAAAATCCTGCCCCCGGGCCGCAATCGTAAATTTCTCCGGGGAAAACAGCGCCTCTTTTGCGGATAATCGGCGTTTCCCGGATTTTCCCCGAACATTGCCGCGCAAAACAACCGCCTGGTTTTTAAATTGAAAAAAGCCTTCATTCGCCATCAGCGTTGTTACAATCCTGCCCTTGTTATGAAATTCAATGGTCAAGGGCGCGGCATGAATGCCCGTAATCCCTTTTACCGGAAATTGTTGGAAAAGGTCTTTTGAAAACGGGTGGTCAGCCCCCGGTGGGGGCATTCCGTCCTCAAGATAATTTAAGTAGTCGTAAATCTTGAAAACGGTATTTTCAAAAGCGATTTCCTTGATAAGTCCGATGCTGAAAGGACCAATTTTTTTTTTACGAATACTGAAGCGGTCCGCAAAAATAGCCAGGATGGTTTTTTCGTCCCGGACACCCGCATAGGTAAAACCGTGGATATCAAGTTCGCGTTTTGGAAACCGGTAAGTTGACACGGCCACTGACCGGGGTGCGGCAGGCGGCATTAAATATTTTAAACCGAAAAAACAGAAAATTCCAAGAATCAAAAAACCGAATACACGGATTGCAATCTGTTTGTCTGATAACATGGGCGCGCATTCCCCTTGAGATTGTCCTTAGAGCCATATTTGGTGTTATCAAAAGCACGGTTTAAATGTCAAGATGAAACGGGGGTAAATAGATATAATAATTTAATTTTATAGCGAATATCATCGGATGCGGTGTTCCTTATGGTAACCGAATTTGATTCTTAAAAATATCAAAAATATCATCATTGACGTTCCTGTAAAAATGGTATGCGGCTATTCGGAGGGGTACGGTCATAAGAAAATTTATTGTTTTTCTCCGAATGAAGCGCTGTTTTTGGTTTCCTGATTAAGCGGGCAAATGACTTTCAGAAACTTGATTTAATCCTGGGTTCTCAAGATCTTTTTGAGACAGAATCGGGTTCTCAACCGGCCAGTTGATGCCGATTTTCGGGTCTGACCATAAAATACCGTACTCATCGCCCGGTGCGTATAATTCCGTACATTTATAGATAACATCCGCTGATTTGCTCAATACCACAAATCCGTGGGCAAACCCCTGGGGGACATAAATCTGTCGCTTATTTTCAGCGGACAGCTCGGCCCCGGTCCACTGGCCGAAGGTGGGAGAACCTTTGCGAATGTCTACGGCCACATCGAAAATGGAGCCGGTCACTGCATAGATTAATTTCCCCTGGGGATGCTTTAACTGATAATGAAGGCCCCGGAGAACCCCCTGTCTTGAATGGGAGTGGTTGTCCTGAACAAATGCCTGATCGATTCCGGCGGATTGGTATTTTTGCTGATGAAAGGTTTCCATAAAATACCCACGGTTATCTTTAAAACATACCGGTTCGATAAGAAATACCCCGGGAAGAGCTAATTGTTTGATATTTACATCCATTTGATAAGTTCCGAAGGCTTTAGTTCAGAAATTTCCTGAAGATATTGACCATAATCATTCTTGATCATTTCCGCTGCAATTTCTTTTAATTGATCACTGTTTATATAACCCAGGCGATAGGCGATTTCTTCAATACAGGCGATTTTAAATCCCTGACGGTTCTGGACCGCCCGGACATAACTGGCTGCCTGCTGCATGGATTCATGGGTCCCCATATCCATCCAGGCAAACCCGCGGCCGAGGATTTCCACTTTAAGGGCATCGCGGCGGAGATATTCTTTGTTAACATCCGTGATTTCAAGTTCCCCGCGATCCGACGGTTTCAGGTCCTTAGCGATTTGAACGACCTCATTGCCATAAACATAAAGGCCGGCAACCGCGTATTTTGATTTTGGGTTTTCAGGTTTTTCTTCGATGCCGATGACATTGCCTTTTTCACCGAATTCTACGACCCCATAACGTTTCGGATCATTAACACGGTAGCCGAAAACGACGCCACCTGAATTGACATGAAGCGCATCTTTAATGATTCCGGAAAGGTTGTGGCCATGAAACAGGTTGTCTCCTAAGATCAGGCAGACCGGATCATCCCCGACAAATGATTCTCCGATGATAAAGGCCTGGGCCAGGCCTTCGGGACGGGGCTGTTCCTTGTAACTCAATGAAATACCAAACCCGGAGCCATCTCCTAAAAGTGCTTTAAAATTCGGTAAATCCTGTGGGGTTGAGATGATTAGAATATCGCGGATTCCGCCGAGCATCAGTACTGATAAGGGGTAATAGATCATGGGTTTGTCATAAACAGGCAAAAGCTGTTTACTGGTCACCCGGGTCAGCGGATACAGGCGTGTTCCGGAACCGCCGGCAAGTATAATTCCTTTCATAAAAAATCCACCTTACATTTTTAGTTGTGTTCACAGGGATAGAACGGTTGAAGAAATTTCATGCACAGAACTGTAAGCATTTACAGGGTAGCGTAGGAGCGAGACGCCGGGTGCATAGACGTATTTTTATACTTCAAGTGCCCGGCAACAAAGCAGATGCGGTGCCCTGTGAATGCTTACCCTTTTTTTATTTATATTGCTGTTTAATCCAGGACTTATATTCTCCACTCCTGACACGGTTTACCCATTCCATGTGCTCCAGATACCAGTCAATGGTGGAAGCAATACCGGTTTCAACGGGTGTTTTAGGCGCCCATCCCAGTTCGGTTTTTATTTTTGTCGCGTCAATGGCATATCTCTGGTCATGGCCGGGTCTGTCTTTGACAAATGTAATCAGTTCGCGGCAATGCCCATGGCTGTTTCCGGTTTTTTCATCAACGGCATCGCATATCATTTCAACAAGTTTTATGTTTTCCAGTTCACAGTCACCGCCCACATTATAGGTTTGGCCGTCCTTGCCGTGTTGGATAATTTCCCAGATGGCGCTACAGTGATCGTCCACATACAGCCAGTCACGGATATTCTTCCCGTCACCATATACCGGCAGGGGGCTTCCTTCAACAGCGTTTAAAATCATCAGGGGAATCAGTTTTTCCGGAAACTGGTAAGGGCCGTAATTGTTTGAACAATTGGACAGGGTTACCGGCAGATTGTAGGTGGTATGATAGGCCCGGACCAGGTGGTCTGAGGATGCTTTGGATGCGGAGTACGGACTGCTGGGCTGGTAGGGGGTGGTCTCAACAAAATAACCATCTTTTCCCAGGCTGCCGTATACTTCATCGGTGCTGATATGATGAAATCGGGCCAGGCGGTTTTTTCGGTTTCTTGCAATTTCAAGCAGGGTAAAGGTGCCGATGATATTTGTTTTGATAAAATCATCCGGGGAGACAATCGAGCGGTCCACATGAGATTCTGCGGCAAAGTGACAAACCGTGTCGATGTCATGATCATCAAAAATTTTAGCCATTTTCTCCGAGTCACAGATATCGGCCTGAATAAATGAATATTGGTCTGGAAATGTTTTTTTAATGTCTGCCAGATTTTCAGGGTTTCCGGCATAGGTGAGTTGGTCCACATTGATGATTTGTCCGGTAAAATCGGATTGGTTTAAAAGATAATGGATAAAGTTGGTTCCGATAAAACCGCATCCGCCGGTGACGAGCAAATTCATTCAGTCAAGTTCCTGTTTAAGGTTATTGTCGGCAGTCTATGATCAATTTTTGTCCATATTGCTGAATATATTCGTCCAGGTCCTTTGTCCAGTGTTTCATCTGATTCAGTCCGTCTGTTTTAAGACGCCTGTTCTCGAGGATGGCGCATTTTGGTCGGGCGGCAGGTGTTGGATATTCATCCGTCGTACAAGGGGTTATAATACAATCAATATTTAATTTTTCAAGAAAGTATTTGGCAAATTCAAACCAGGAGCAGAAACCCTGGGAAGAAGCGTGGTAAATGCCCTGTCCTTTATGTTTAATCAGATGCTCTATTTGAAGGGCCAGACGAAAGCTCCATGTGGGCGTGCCGAACTGGTCGTTGACGATTTTAAGTGGTGCGGCCGGGTGGGTGACGGCCTTTTTAAGGATGGCTTTAAGAAAGTTGTGGCCGTAAAAGCCATACAGCCATGCCGTGCGGAGGATAATATGATTGCTGGTGTGATGGATAACCGCAAGCTCGCCTTCACGTTTGGTTATTCCATAATAAGAAATCGGCTTTGTTGCATCGGTTTCTATGTATGATTCCGGCGGTTTTTTTCCCCCGTCAAACACATAGTCGGTTGAGAGGTGAACCAACAGTGCGTCATTTTCCTCGGCGCTTTTTGCCAGATTTTTCGGTCCGTTGACATTGACATTTTCGGCGGCTTTTTTTTGGGTCTCACAGGCGTCCACCTGGGTAAACGCCGCACAATTAATGATGATGTCCGGCTGGATTTTTTTGACAATAATATCTACTTGATCCGGGTCTGTAATATCAAGATCTTCAATGTCAACACAGGTGGTGGTATGGTTTTTTTGAAGAACCTGTTCGCAGTCTTTTCCCAGTTGACCGTTACCGCCGGTAATCAGTATGTTCATTATATTTTTTACCTGTTTGTGAAGAATAAATATTTTCTATACATTAAAATTAATTTTTTTACAAAAACTAACGGGAATCGCAAAAAATTCATATCCTGTGTGGCTTTTAAAAACCGTTTTAAATTGTTTGTAAATCTGTTAGGAAAGCGGCGTAAACAATGTTGACGGCTTCGTAAAAAGCTTTTCATGATGACGCATCATCACTATATCAGAAAACAACTTGTCAATCATTTCAAAAGATTATGGACGAGTTATTTGGAAGTCCAAATTCTGTGTTGCGCTGCATTCCTCGTTTCTTCAAAGTACGCTAAGTGCTAATCATCACTCAGAATTTGCGCGCCTTGAATTTGAACTTTTATACTTTGCCGTCGGAATCCGACTTTTTACGAGATTATCAATGTTGACATAAACAGTGTAAATGGTACATT
>CAZQLG010000090.1:0-9742 GCA_964594105.1 uncultured Desulfococcus sp.
AAAATTCTGCAAAAAATCTCAATCAAGATATGGTATGCCAGAAAAGTAGAGAATGCTGATTGGTCTTATCGATAGTGCTCGCCTCAGAGTAATTCCGCAATACTGTCGATTTGAACTATAAGCGGCAATTTTGCGATTAATCCAGAATGTGCCGGGTTTGATTTTTTTTATATTTTTGCTTATTATATGTGTTTTTGGTATTATCATCCAAATTCCCGGCTTCTGGAACAAAAAAAGCCAGCTGTTGAATAACTTATGTTATATTGACCGAATCATCGTTCCCTATGCGGATTTCTTTTTTTTAGAAACAGAGAGGCTCTAATGAAAACATTTTTTTATTCAGGTTTAATGATAGTGACCCTGCTGTTATCTTCACACGTATTTGCAGGTGATGCAGCAACCATCTATTTGAATGATGGCAGCGTTCTTGCCGGGGAAATTATATCTATAAATAATGGTGTTTATTCAATCCAAACCGAAAGTATGGGCCTCATCAATATCAACAAATTAAAAATATCCTCCATTAATTTCGTGTCACGTTCCAAAATATCACCTTCCGAATCAGAAAAAACAAACGGAACTGGGAACGGTGCTATCTTGGAACAGGCTTCGGTTTTATCTAAAACTATAATGGCTGATGAAGAGATTATGAAAATGATTATGGGATTGCAGAACAATCCGGATTTCAAAGCTGTGTTAAATGATCCCGAGATAATGAATGCAATTAATACAGGAAATATTGAAGTTCTTCTTTCAAATCCCAAATTTTTAAAGCTCATGAATAATTCCGATGTGGGAAGCATCAACCGTCAGCTTGCTGATTAGGAGCAGTGAGCAACGGTGTTACATCTTGATTTAATTCGTTATTTCATTTGCCATTTTTCAGCTTGTTATTTTCCAACAATTTTTTATGCGGCTTTGCTCATGAGTATTTCTTAAATCATTTCATATGTCAGTTAATGATTTAATTCAAGATGTGACACAAAGTTTCTCCAAGATGTGACACAAAGTTTCTCTCAGCTCTCTTCAATTCTCTGAATTTTTATTTTTATCCTGCTAGTTTAAATAATCGGTATATAATTTACCGTTTTTGATTAATGTGGAGAACACAAAAAGGGGTTATTTCTGTATTTTATTATGGCTAATAATATAATCGTAGAAAGTTTACATCTGAATGCTTAATGGACCCCATAAACCTGAAACCGATCTGACCACAATCCAAAAACCAAAGAGATTGCAAAACCTTTTATAAATTTTCCTGAGGTCAAGACCGGGATTCTGTTTCAGCCTATTTCCATATTGCTCCAAGTAATTTACTTACTTTAATAGCAGAGGTTACGGCATCTTCATGCAGACCGTAACCGAAGTGTGAGCCACAGTAATAGGTATTCTTCTGACCATTCAGTGATGGCAGTTCCTTTATCGTTGCAAATGACTCATTATCATAAATCGGTGTTCTGAAAACTCTCTGAAATTCAATTTTGTCTTTATCGATTTCAATGTTTGGATGCTGGCACCCCATATACTCACTGTCATCCGGAACGCCGTTCTGAAATCTGTAATGGGCATTAATGGATGTATTAATCTCACCATCATTATCTGTATAAAGGTAACTGTACATGCCCCACAGATCTTCCGCAGGGTAATTCGATTTATCCGTATGAATAATTACCAAACCGTCATTATATCTCCAGGGCGATAGAAGACGTGTCTCATCATCAGACGGATCTGACAATAATCCCAGGGCCGTATCTGCAGGGCAGGCAACGATCACTTTATCAAATTTTTGTTCAGTATCGTCAGCCATTTTCAATACAACGGACTTGCCATTTCTTTTAACCGACTTTATGTTCGCATTCAGATTAATCTTTTCTTTAAACGGCTCTGCAAGGAGATCAACATAAACTCTTGTTTTACAGGGATACAGTCGCCATGAAATGAATTTTAAGGGAGAGCCGACCTGTTTTTCGATTTTAGTAATTACAAATTCTGCTGGTGCATCCATGAGTTCATCCCAAAGCATGGACGTCATGATACAAATTGGGAAAATTGCAAGTTTCAGCAGATCGCCTTTGAGTGCCGGACAGAATTTCATTGCCTGCCTGAGGCTCATCCCTTCTAGTTGCCCTTTTCTGTATATCTTTATAATTTTCATGTAATTCCACAGTACAATCATTTGATACATGGAGGATTTAATATTTTTAAGGCTGAACGTTGAGCGCGGTTTTGTTAAATCACAGCTTAAATAATAATCCCGTTGGGTATCCATATTACGAAATGACTGGCTGAGACCCTCCATTGGTTTTGTCTCATATGGATCAATACCAAGCCTTGTCAACAGCTTCGCAAAGTTGGGATACAATTTCGGAGACCAGAAAAAGACTGAAATATCGATTTCCTCGCCGGTTTTCGTATCAAGTGTGTACACGTTACCACCCAACCTGTTATCTTTTTCAAACAGCGTCACATCATGACGGTCATTCAAAAGATATCCGGCTGTAAGCCCGGCGACACCACCACCAATAATTGCTATTTTTTCTGACATTACGACCTCTTTTTTATTAGTTATGCGTTACACCCGCGAACTTATCAACCGGGTTATCCATCCATGGGCCACGGGAAAAAGGCGCACCATAAAATCCCCTAAAAATGCATCCGGACCGACCAGGACACGTTTTTTATTTTTTTTCAATCCATGAATAACGGCTCGGGATGTCGATTCCGGGGTTGACATGGAATATTTTTCAAACAGGTTGTTAAAGTCCTGATGACTCTTCTTTTTCTTCCCCGGTGTTGAGCTGAATCGTGCGCTTTTAGCAAAATCGGTCTTTACGCCCCCGGGATAGACGGTCATTACACGGACATTCGAATTATGCAGTTCATGTGCAAGTGACTCGGAAAACCCTCTGATTGCAAACTTTGCCGCATTATAAGAAGACAGATTCGGCATGGAAAGCATCCCGAATACACTTGAGATATTTACGATACAGGCTTCGTTGGCATCACGCAGATGCGGGATGAAAAACTTACTTCCATACAAAACCCCCCAGAAGTTGATTCCCATCAGCCATTCATAATCCTCAACAGTATGTTCTTCAACCGTGGAAACAATTGCCACACCGGCATTGTTAACAACGACATCAACACCACCAAGGACCTTAACCACCTTTTCAGGGTAGCCTTCCATACTCTCACGGTCAGAGACATCCAGAATTTCGCTATAGACTCTGACACCCTTATTCTTCAACAATTTTTCTGTTTCCAAAAGGGCATCACTGTTAATATCCGAGATCGCCAAATTGCAGCCTTCATCAGCAAACTGAAGCGCCAAAGCCCGGCCAATCCCACCACCCGCTCCGGTTATCACAACGTTTTTATTTTTTAGTGTTTTCATGTTGTCCCGTTTTAAAATTAGTTTTTCACTTTTCAAGTAAATGAATGGCCATAGACGCTTCACCCATGCCGAGGAATCCCCCGCCATTTTCTGCCAATGCAATTTTTGGATCTTTTACCTGCCTTTTACCTGCCTCGCCTCTAAGCTGAGTCACCAGCTCAAATATCTGTGCAAGTCCTGAAGCCCCTATTGGATGCCCTCTTGATATTAACCCCCCACTTGGATTTAACGGCAGGGAACCTCCCAATCCGGAATGACCTTCATCAGCAAAAATACCCCCTTCCCCCTCAGGACAAAAACCGAGTTGTTCTGTCTGATAAATTTCACCAAAAACAGTGGCATCATGAATTTCTGCAACACCGATATCTTCAGGGCCGATTCCAGCAATTTCATAGGCTGCCTTTGATGTACGCTTTGAAATATCACTCTCCCCATACAGTTGACCGGACTGTAGCACTGAAGCACGGATTTTAACAGCCCGCTCATTTGGATGCTGTTTCAGGAATTTCTCTGAACAGACAATTGCAGCTGCGGCCCCGTCCCCTATGGGAGCGCACATGGCTCGGGTTAAGGGGTATGATATGGCTCTGTCCTGCAACACCTCATCTATTGTCATGGGAAATGTATATTGTGCCAGAGGATTCAGTACAGAGTTGTTATGGGCTTTGGATGCCACGGCTGCTAGCTGTCGCTGGGTTGTTCCGTATTTTTCCATGTGCATTCTTGCACCCGCAGCATACAGATCCATGAAGGATGAATGCCCGTCTTTTTTTTCACCCTGCTGCTTCTTTTCCACATCCTTTTGTTCTTTTTTCTTTTGATCATTCAAAGCTTTCACAAACTGATCAATAATCTCAACATCAGCACCGGAAGCAAAGGATTTCATTACTTTGACACGATCCTCGTTATAAACTTTTTCAGCGCCGATGGCCAAAGTGCAGTCATACATGCCTGCTTTGATAGCTGTCACAGCAGAGTGGAGTGCTGTACTTCCCCCGGCGCAGGCATTTTCGACGTTGATTACCGGGATTTTATCAAGCCCGTTTGCTGAAAGCGCGACCTGCCCACGGATACAATGCTGACCTGAAAACAACCCCCAGAGCGAGTTTGAAAACCACGCAGCCTCAATCTGATCGATGCTGATATCACAGTCTTTCTGAACATTTTCCAGCGCCTCTCCTGCAAGGCTCTTAATCTTTCTATCAAGGTATTTGGCAAACTTCAGCATACCGATTCCGATTATATAAACATTCTCTGACATTTTTCTTCTCCCACTTTTATGAAAGTGACGCACCAAAGGTGCACCACAGCTAATCGCTAAGACCCAATACCTTATACCTTGTTTTAAAACCGCCTTGGCGGCTGAGGTGCATCCCGGTCCAGCCAGCGAAAATACTTGTAAAATTCTATAAACTCAGTGATTTCGATTGCATCCTCTGGACAGATTGCCGTACAGGCGCCACAGGAAACACACAATGCTTCAGCCCCCTTTTTCATCTTCGGTCTTTTGCTTTTGCTGTCGATAATAACCCCTGTAAAACAGGCCTTTTCGCACAGAGTGCACCCCACGCACTTTTCGTGATCAAAAACAACAGCGCCGTGTTTCAGGTCCCTGCCGACCAGATTTAATTTCTCGACACAAAAAAATTCTTTCCAAGTCATTTTTTCAGGCATAATATTTCTCCTGTTTAAGATACAATTTTGAACTTACCGTCAGCCCCGAACCAGTCTGTTTTCTTCGTCTCCCGAACAACGTAGCCGTCAGGTTTTCCAACCGGATGCCCAATGGCAATAACCGTCACAAAACTGTACGGGTATTTAATATTAAAGCGTTTGTTCCATTTTTTCTTATTTGCACCCTTAAAAAGGAGTTTTGAAAAACTGACCCAGCAGGTACCCAAACCAAAACTGTGAGCGGTCAGATCTATGGTTTCCCCTGTAATACCAGCCTCAATGGCTGAGTCACCCGGGGTTCGCTTATCGACCAGCATCATAATAAGCGTCGGTGCGCCATGAAAAATACCGGCACTGCCTTCTGCAATCAAATGAGAAGCTATAAAGGGAACCGGATGTGTGTCGGCTGGAATAAGCCGTTGAATCATTCTTGAAATAAACGATTTCTTTTTTGAATTACCATTCAGGTAATAAAACCATTTTGATATTTTTTTGCACACACTTAAAATATCGGCTTCCATCTCTTTGATCATTGCAGGGTCCTGAATCACAATAAATTTCCAGGTCTGACCATTCCCTGCGGACGGTGCAAAACGGGCCGTCTCCAAAAGGCGCTGTATCACATATTCCGGCACCTGTTTTTTCTTATAGACCCGGACACTTCGCCTGCGGTAGACAACCTCCTCCACCTGATTAAACGGTGCGCCGCTTTCCGGTATTGAACATTTCATGTCTGTTGTTTCCATTGGAATCACCTCTTATTGTTAGTTCTTTCGGTCTTTAAAATTATCGCTGTTTAAATCTCAGGAAGCCATCCGTGTATCGACAGTGTCCTCTGTGACCCCTTCCTTCTCAAGCACCGGTTTGATAATTCTGTGTGAGTTCGTTTTGGGAAATTCTTCCATGAACCGCACGTATCGTGGTATTGCATACTTAGCGAGCTTGTCCTTAAGAAACAGCCTAAGCTCATCGGCGCTCACCACCTGCTGATCGACCAGCTTGATCGCTACCATAATTTCATCTTCTGCCAGATCTGAGGGTACTGCATACACCGCGACATCTTCAACTGCCGGATGATCCATAATCACGTGCTCCACCTCATAGGCAGAGACATTTTCACCGCCTCTACGCATTGATTCCGTATTACGACCTACAAAATAGATAAATCCCTTCTCATCCTGCCGAACCAGATCGCCGGTGTTCAACCAGCCTGTTCCCGATTTCTTTTGAGAGGCTTCATCATTTTTGTAATACTCAACATTGCCGCTGCTGCCCTTAACCCTGAACAATAATTCTCCGGCAACATCCGGCAACACGTCCTGCCCGTTTTCATCGACAATCTTTATATCCTTCGAATTGGCTGGTTTCCCCAGAGAACCCACAGGGGCTGTTCCAAGATTCATGATTGAGTTACCACCGCCATCCACCGCACTGTATATCTCGTAGAGAGACACACCAAATCGCGCTTCAAAAGCCTCCCACATATCTGCCGGACAGGCAGACGAGATAACAAATCGGATATTATTCCGGCGATCAGTTTTATTTTCAGGTTGTTTCATTAATATGGGGATAATTGACCCGATGGTGTTGAACACCGTCGCGTTATAGTGATTTACCCGATCCCAGAAGCCGCTTGCTGAAAATTTTCGTGAAAGGGCCATAGTCGCCTTTCTTGCCAGGGCTAAGGTAGTCGTAACAAACAACGCGTTGCCATGGCAGAGGGCAAGGTACGTATAGTATATATCATCCTCTTTTAATAAAACGTTTGCGACAAGGGAAAGCAGCCTGACATTTGTTTTTTTATAACGGTAGACCACACCTTTTGGTCTCCCGGTGGTACCAGATGTATACATAATTAGACAAATATCCTCCCGATTATAACCGATACCCGGGTTATGTTTCGGCTTCGTATATGCAAGGCTCAATCGGATCATATTATCAGGTATTGAGAAATTACCGGCCTCAGGTTCGATATCATTTACAATCATATGGTCGATATTCTCCAGCTGACCAGAAATCGCTTTTATGGAATCCTGGAGTTCCGCATCAATAATCAGCCCTCTGATATCACTGTGATTGATTAAATAGGCCAGGCCGTCTCCCTTAAGTTCGGGATTGATCGGCACCAGATACATCCCGATCCGCTGGGCGCCAAAAAAAATATCTAAAAACCGGGGAGAATTCCGCATGTATATACCGAGTCCTTTTCCATTTCCAAAGCCAAGTTCTGCAAGAAAATGGGCGATTCGATTGGCATTTTCATCCATCTGGCGATATGTAAAGGCTTCATCCCTGTAGAGTAAAAAATTTTTCCCCGGAATTTGTTTTGCCCGGGATTCCAAAAGCTGCCCCCATGAAATATCATTGGAATCTCCGGATCGCCTGGCTTTGATATTGGCAAAAAATCTTCCCTCGCGGATTTCTTCGAACTGAATTCTAATAAAACCGCTCACAGCTGATGTAACTAATTTCACCTTCTGCAGTTTCTGTACCCGAGTCAGGGTTTTTCTGTTTGTTTTCATAGTAACGCCTCTATTTCTGTTGCTTGTTTTTACCATAAAAAAGCAGTAACTTATTTTTTTTCAGATGGACTTTATCTTGTTTTCACCCATCACAACTAATGTTTGTTCACTTGTTGTTTTTTTTTATATATTAAATGATTTAAAATCGTTTGTTAATGATCATAGGGGAATAATAATTGATATTTTCGGCAAAAATAGATTCTTTTTCTTGATTTACCAGTAAACCGGATCTTTACAAAGTCTGTGATGCTTAAGCGATAAGTCATCAAGGGGGAAATAGCAGCCTCTTTATATAGAAACCTCGAGAATGCAGGAGATGGAACAAATACAGACTTTCTCGATGGGAGATAACATTGCAAAGATGCTACTTTTAACAGTTTATTTTTTATGCAATATTAGGGTTAGCTATGATACGGATGGTACAGGGTGACAGAACACCTAAAGGCAGAAAATATGGTGTGGTTGATGGTGTTTTTTATAGATAATCACAAGAGAGAAATTCAGCCTGAGGGACACATAGTCGAAACACTTGGTGCTTTATTTCTCTGGTATGGGAGGGTATAATCATAATATGATTTTTTTTCGATACCTGCCGGGCGACACCCCCGTCCATTTTTCAAAAGCACGGCTGAAGGCGCATGTTTCGCTGTAGCCAAGAGCATAGGAAATTTCTTCGATAGTGAGTTCGGGATTGCTAAGAAGGTTTAAGGACTGCTGAAAGATGTAATGATTCCTGAGCGTTCGAAAGTTGCTCCCTTCTTTATCGAGTTTTTGTCGCAACGACCGCTCGCTCATATTAAGCTTTTCGGCAATGTCTGACAGGCTCGCCTGACCTTTTTCAACCTGTAGGTATAGTCTGACGGTATCAGTAAGAAAAAACCGGGTTTGACTTCGCAGGCTGTATTCAGCCTGACATTGCTGCCGGAAAAGTTCAAATTTGTGAGGGTCGCCACCGGGCAGGGGCTCACTCAAAGAAGCCCTCTCAATCTCTACATAACTATCAGACTGATTAAAGGCGACATTCTTCAAAAAATATTCATGGTATTTTTTAAGATCGGTTCTGGGCGGATGGGCAAATGATACTGTAGTTGCATATTTTAGAAAAGTTCCGGGCAGGCGGTAATCTATAGCCGTTTTCCCTGCTATAATATCGCGTTCCACAAGAAAAGGAAGAAGGTCCTCCGGAAGATCGTAATGGTTTTCAGCATACAAACGAATTTTTCCACCAACTACTTTCAATTTTATCCGCAAGCATACGTTAAGGAGTATAGAATAATCGATCCAGCAGGAGAAGACTTCACCTACAGTTGGTGCAACCTCCATCATGCTTCCTAATATTCCATGAGCTCTTGAATAAAAATAACATCCCAGTTCCCAGGCCGTCTCAGGGGCGGGAAACCCGGCGATCAGATTACGCAACATTAAAATTTCCTGCGAAAGCAAAACTTCATTTTGCGCATCAAAAAAATCGCTCTCATTCAGGTTGGTGCCCTTTAAAATTAAATCTGTCTCAATCCCTTTGTCAATGGCAAAGCGCATATAGGGAAACACACTTATTATTGGACGTACAATATCTCTGTCCTGCATCTTAAGTCCTTTGTGTAGACCTGAGCCTAACTCTAAATTCGCAGCCGAAGCATCAAATGATGCACTGATAAGTTAATTGAACAGCTATAGTACATCATACATGTCCAAAAACGGAAGGCTGAATACCTGTTGAAATAATCCTTTTAATTGGATGACTAAACTTTTCACTTTAATAAATTTAAGTAAGAAATTTCAGTAAATTATTTGTGGAATATCAAATAATTTATCGCAAATATTAAATCATGCCAACAGCTTTTTTCAAATCACCTCCTGGGACATCTCCTTGTCCAACGCTAAATCCGCTGCTGGCCAGGGTTCTGAAAAAGCTTTTCGGGATATTATACACAAGTTCAAGAAGAAGCAGACAATGATCCGGCTCTATACTGGAAACAGAAAGTGCATTGCCAAACATTCTTGATACGGATTACACAGTATTGCGTCGCTCATAAATGACGCAGGTTGGATCTGAACAGTGCTCACCGTTAAAATTCGCATTCCATTCCACAATATAATAGCAAGTCAGCACTTCAAAAAGAAATTTGCCCGACGCAATATATGGTGGTTC
>CAZQLG010000091.1:0-9734 GCA_964594105.1 uncultured Desulfococcus sp.
ATATAACGGAGCAATCGATCTAAAATCGTAACGGCCGCCGGCACCTCGATCATTATACCCAACGGAATATCTTTTTCAAAGGCCACGCCGTTTTCCGTTAATGATTTTTTCTCCGCTTCAACAAGTTCGATGACCCGCCGGATTTCTTCAACGCTGGTAATCATCGGAAAAAGAATCCGGGCTGCCCCCTTCACCGCCGCACGGAGAATCGCCCGGATCTGCGTTCTGAACACATCTTCAAGTTCCAGGCTGATCCGGATCGATCGCCAGCCTAAAAAAGGATTATCCTCTTTGGGATAATGCAGATAAGGCAGGAACTTGTCTCCGCCAACATCGAAGGTTCGTATGGTCACACAGAGGCCGCCGGTTTTTTGAATTGCCCGGGTGTAAAGGGCCACCTGCTCTTCTTCGTTTGGAATCGTCAATCTGCCTGTTGTGGACCTGATCGAAATCAATATTTCCGGGCAGATAATGCGCATACCCGGTTGCCACAAGATCGGATACCGGTGTTCCCCTGACATGATCGTATTACATTTGATGGCTTCGTAAAAAGTCCAAATTCTTTGTTGCGCGGCATCCTTCGTTTCTTCATAGTACGCTAAGTACGAATCATCACTCAGGATTTGCGCGCCTCGAATTTGGCGCTTTTTTCTTTGCCATCGAAATCCGACTTTTTACGAGACTGTCACATTTAAATCACAATGATGCAACTTCTCAAAAAACCAGGCCATAAAAAAACGGTGCAATCACACGATTATGAATGCACCGTCTTTTTTGCTGCGATTTAGGAGATTTTGACCTCCAACTGCAATATTTATATTAAATTAAAAAGCAAATGAAACACCGGCACCGCCGAAAACATCCACATCCTGTTCCGGCAATACATCGTCATCAATTGCATCCGTATATCCCAGGGTGCCGGAAACGAAAATCATGTCATTAATTGCATAACTGAGTCCCATGGTTAATGTATATTCCTGAAATCCTGATTCACCGCCCGGAGCAGCATCATCACCGGCATAGCCAACGGAAGCACCGAGGTCGATGCCCAGGCCAAAATCCAGGGTCATGCCATATCCCAGATATGCATTCAGGTAATAATCTTCCGCTTCATCTATGTCATAGTAGCCGGTAATTCCTGTTGAAATACCATCCGCCGGTTCTATCGATGCATCCAGAAAAATTTCACGGGTGCCTTCCGCGCCGCCCGCCTCGGTGGTCGGAAACAGGTATTCGATGTATCCGGCAGTCAGCCCGACGGGACCCGCTTCAACCGCATAAGTCAGTGTCAGGTCGATTTCGGAAAATTCACCGCTGTCCAGAGAATTATCATAATCATCCACATCCAGGTTACCCCACACGTTTAAACCAAAATTTCCGGCTGTCACATCCACACTGGGCTGAACCAGTTTTCATCATGATATTAACCGCATTCTTAGCGCGGGTAAAACCGGCTTCCACCATGGCAAAACCCGCCTGTATAAAAAAGACAAGGGCTGCCGCAACCAGCGTCCACATATAATCCGCATGTGTCTGCACCAGGTCTATCGCCTCCTTATTGGAAAGGACTGTTGGAACGGTGTCCTCCGCCCATACGCCGGCAGAATGAAACAATATAGCCAATGCTGTAAAAATAAATAACTTCATTTTAATGTTCTCCTTTCTTAAATGGCGTCCTCACCCGTTTCGCCGGTTCTGATCCGCAATGTCTCTTCCAGTGCCATAACGAAAATCTTACCGTCACCGATCTTGCCGGTTCTCGCGGCATCACATATGGCAGATACCACATCGCCCACCATGCTGTCGGAAACGACCACTTCAAGTTTAAGTTTGACAGTCTCGTAAAAAGTCAGATTTCGATGGCAAAGAAAAAAGATCCAAATTCGAGGCGTGCAAATCCTGAGTGATGATTCGTACTTAGCGTACTATGAAGAGACGAAGGATGAAGCGCAACAAAGAATTTGGACTTTTTACGAAGCCATCAAGTTTGGGTATGAAATCAACCTGGTACTCAGCGCCTCGGTAGATCTCCGTATGCCCCTTCTGCCGACCGTACCCCTTAACCTCAGAAACAGTAATGCCCTGCGCGCCGATTTCGCCGAGCGCTTTCTTGACCTCATCAAGCTTAAATGGTTTTATGATGGCTTCCACTTTTTTCATCTTCTTCTTCCGCCTCCTTATGTTGCTCTAATTAATATTGCTAAAATGTCTTTTGTCTAATTCAGGGAAAAGCATCATCATGTTTAGTTTATTTAAAAGCAAACAGTGTGCCAAAAGCATTTCTTAGCGCATTAAATAGTATTATTTATTGATATTATTGTTAATTTAGACTTTTATAAAAGAGTGCACAGTAAATATAATAATACATTTTTGTAATGCAATAGTCGTTAAATTACAAAATTGTATTTCTTGCCATGATGAAAAATAAAAAGACGAGGCCCTATGAATGTTGTTTACAAATTACACAAAACGATGACCGCCGAATCCATAAATCAATTGGCCAAATTTTTGATTATTTACAAAATTATGTGTGATATCTCCGGAATCAATGATTCTAAAAATTATCCCGCCTGCTTGAAAAGCAGTTAACAATTTCATTGATACTGCCACAAAATTTGATACAATCCCCAAAAAGATATTTGGGAAAAAACATACAAACAAAGGAGTCCCCATGACATTTCCGGATCGAAACAACCCCTATACATTTGACGATTTCCTGGACTGGCGCAGCCGGTTTGACTATTATCGGGATGATGATTTTTTGCAGAAAGTGGTCCGCCATTTTACCGGCGACCTGTGGGAAAGCGTTGATCCGGCGGCACAGGAGATGTCGCCGAAGGTTTCTTATCGCTGGCGGGACATGGCCGATGCCATCGCGGTCCCGGAAAAGCGGCCTTATATGATGCACTATGACGGTCACCGGCATCGGATTGACCGAATTGTAAGGCCGGCAGAAACCGAAACCATGGAAAAGGAAATCTTTTCCGAAGGATTGTTTTCTTCCAAAACACATCCGTGGGTTCGGCTCATCAAGATGTTTCTGATCTACCAAAATAGCGAGGCCTGTATCGCCTGCCCCGTTACCTGCACCGAAGGCTTGGTAGCGGTGATGGAACAGTTTGCCGACACAGACGTTCTCAAACAGATTGTCGTTCATTGCAAGGAAGGGATTGACGGAGAATTTGCCATCGGTGCCCAGTACCTGTCGGAAATTCAGGGCGGGTCTGACGTACCGGCCAACCTGCTGGAAGCGATCCAGGAGACAGACGGCACCTGGCGATTGTACGGCAACAAGTTTTTCTGTTCCGCCACGCATGCCGATTATGCCATTGTGACCGCCAAACCGAAAGGGTCTGAAAAAGTCGCCCTGTTTGTGGTGCCGTCCTGGCTGCCGGGCAACAAGGAAAAAGAAATCCGAAACGGATACACCATTGACCGCATCAAGTGGAAAATGGGTACCAGCGAACTGACCACCGCTGAAATAACATTCGACGGGGCCGTAGCCTATCCCGTGGGACCGATGGACAGGGGACTGGCCAACGTGGTCGGGGTGGTGCTGACATATTCCCGCCTGACTGTCGGATTATCATCTGCGGCATCCATGGTCCGGGCCGTGCGGGAAGCCAAGGCCTACAGCCGCTTCCGGAAAGCCTTCGGCATGCCGGTTAATCAGTTCCCCCTGCTGGCGAACCAACTCGAAGACATCGACATTTGTGCCCGGCGCACCACAGCCGGGGCATTTAAACTCTACAGTCAGGTGTTGGGGCTGCCCGGCGGCCTGATGGGTGGCATTGGCAAAGAGGAACCCATTGCCGTGCGAAAAAGAAGATTCATCGTGCGGGAAATGATTATGCTGCAAAAAATTGCCACCACGTGGGATGCCACGGATGTGCTGCGAACCGCCATGTCGGTGTTCGGCGGCCACGGCGTGATGGAGGATTTTTCCTCTCTGCCGCGTCTGTTCCGGGATTCCGCTATCAACGAGTTGTGGGAAGGCCCGCGAAACGTGCTGCTGACCCAGATTCACCGAGATATGCAGAAAGCTGCGGACTGGTATCCGCCGGATACGTTTGTCATCGATTTGCTGGCCGATGCCGATGTCGCCGTTGTCAGTGCGTTATCCATGGAGATCAACAGGCTGGTCCGTCACCCGAATCTCTTTGCCATGGATGATCAGACCCGGGACATCTGCCGGAAGTGGGACAGTTTTTGCCACCGGCTGCTCCATGCGTACCAGGATCTGGCGCTGAAGGAGGTAACCGCCTCATAAAAAACTTAAAGTCTGACGGCGGTTTCTTACCCGGCGATTCGTATATTCCAATTGTCGGGAATGAAATCCCGATTTCTTTCACCGTTATTGGGGAATTCTTTGGAAGTTCCGTCACCGACCGTTTAACGACCAGTCATAATCCAGATACGTGACCTTAATTTGACCTTGCCGTGACTGAAGCTGTTTTTTCAAAGCATCGTCCGCAAATTGAATAAAAAATCCGATCACATCATCATTAAAATCTTCGGAAAACCATTTGAAAATACGGCTCACATACAGTTTGTCCCCGGCCAGATAATTTTTTTCAGGATCATTGATAAATTCGCGGGTTGACCGGTCCAGCTGTTCATTCAGCCGGTTCCCATCATAGGGTTCAGGGATCAGCGGCGGACACCCTTTTGAGGCGCAGTTAACCGCAAAATGAATACGCGGGTCTTTAAATATCGGCCGTAAAATATCGTGTTCAATATGATCCAGGGTCACGAGGTCGGTGTTTAAGCGGACAAATTTCTTCTTCCACGGCCCCCAAAAAAACCCGCCCAGGTCTTTAATTGATTCAACACCCGGGTATCCTGACAGAATGAGCTTAATGGTCCACGCGTTATACGCATTGATATAAAAGGCCATCTGGTCTTTACGGGAAAGCCTGGGGACATCCGTTGATTCAACAAGTTTCAGGTAACGGTCCAGATTTTTTTCATCTTTTTTAAACCCTGCGTAATCGACCACGCCATTTTGAACATACATTGCCAGAAGTTCGGCATAGATGCCATGGTCCGTTTTTTGTGTATTCTCAGCACCGGAATCTCCGGGGAAAAATAAAAAAAACATCACCAAAATCAGTCCTGTTCCCATGACCTTTAAATTCAACACGTTACCTCTCGAACCCATCCCGCGCCAGAATCCCCTGCGTATAATAATGCTTCACTTCCTTCATTTCCGTGACCAGATCAGCGGCTTCAATAAATTCCTGGGGGGCATTCCGGCCGGTCAGAATGACTTCCATGTTATCCGGTCGGTGATTCAAAACATCAATAACATCTTCTGCCGAAAGCAGACCAAACCAGACCGTCACATTGATTTCATCCATCACCAGTATATCATAGTGATAGTGACCGGAAAACATTGCATCCTTTATCCGGTCAAGGCCCTGCCGGGCCTGATCAATATGGTTTTGGGTGACATCTTCTCTGCGGATACATTTTGTGTCTCCGTATTGCTCAATGGTGATGAAGGGATGATTTTTTAATGCTGTCAATTCACCATACACCTGGCCCTTCATAAACTGGCCGATATATGTTTTCATGCCATGGCCGGCCGCCCTTACCGCAAGGCCGATGGCAGCGGTTGTTTTTCCCTTGCCGTTGCCGGTATACAGCTGTACAAATTTTTTCTCAGATATATTCATTGGCGATTTTAATTATTTTCTCCGGTCGATCATATAATTGCTCAAAGCTTCCTGAAGCGTGGCAGCGGCCAAATCCGCGCAATGCCGGTCTGCTGCCGGAAGCCGCCCGATTTTTCCTTCCACAGTCACCCCTGAAATATCAGTCAATTCATCCGGGTCTTTTCCGATCGCCAGTTCTGCGGCAAAAGAACCGCAGATGCTGCTGGATGCACATCCATCGGTAAAATAAGTTGCCTGTTGAACGCGATTATTTTCAAATTTGAGAAAAATTTCAATGGTGTCGCCGCATTCACCGGTGATGCGCGCATGGCCGTCAGGAAATTCCATCTTACCATTAAACCGGGGATTGTGCCAGCGTTCAAACCCTTTTTCCCCATAGGCGTCTCTTGCTTCATCAAATATCTGTTCCTGAAGGTTATTCACAAAATCATCAAATTTATCCATGGGCCTGTCTTTCTGCTATCGACGTCTATATATTATTTATCTTTTTCTGGATCTCTTCCATCTGCTGCTGTAAGTCAGCGGCCTGTTTTTTTAATTCCGTCAGGCTTCCCTGTCCCGGGGAACCTGCCGGAGAAAAATTACCACCCCCCTGCATGCCCACACCACGGCCACCGCCCATGCCACGACCGGAACCACCACCGCCCATGCATCTGCCACCGCCACCGCCGCCACCGCCGCCGCCGCCGCCCATTTTTCTGCCGCCACCCTGGGACTGGCCGCCGGCAGGGTTACCACCTGTTCCGCTAACGCCATATTTTTCACCCACATTGGCTTCCGCTGACGGCTGCAGCCCACCTTGTTTAAATCGTTCAACTGCCGCCCGAACCGTTCCTGTCTGTCCGGTAAACACTTTAACGCCCGTCGCAGAAAACGCGGTCATGGCTTTGGGGCCACAAGAACCCGTGAGCAGCACTTTTGCACCTTTACCACTTACCATGGAAGCCGCCTGGATTCCCGCTCCCTGAGCGGTATTTATATTTTCCGAATTATCAAGAACCTCTACATCCATGCTGTCTGTTTCGACAATCAGTATACATGCAGCCCGTCCAAACCGTTGATCTATTTGAGAATCAAGACCCGCTCCCTGGGATGAGACAGCTATTTTCATTATTTTTCCCTCCTTGCAGCCGAATTTATTTGATTAAATACCAAAGTATATTTAATCTCAAAAAAATTCCCGGCTGTCAAATTTCCTTTTTAAAATTTTATTTTATTTTATCTTAACCTGGCAATTTCAAAAAAAATCAGATCCCTTATCATCAGATCCCTTATCAAAGGATATGCCGTTTTTATTCAAATCTAATTTTTCCACAAACCACCAGTAATAACAAGCCGTATGTCATCACTTCCTCATTTATGGCCAGTTTCAAACTTGAAAAAAACATCAGCCGCCAGCAAACAAACATCTCACCGGAGGCTGATGGTTTATTGGCAAACCGCCTGGTATGCCTTAATGCATCACATGGCGAATTATTCGGTTTGTTCCAATTCTTTAATCCGCCGGTTAATTGCATCCACCTGCTGTTTAAGCGCATTTAACTCATCCAGCGGTCCCTGAGCATACACTGGCGAATATTGTGCGTCCCTGCCATATCCGCGCATTCCGCCCCTGCCGGGAGCAGAACCACCCCTAAAACCACGACCATATGCCATACCTCTACCATATCCCATGGGACTTTCATTTCCCGCATAGGCTGGATTGCAATACCCCCGGCCACCACCGGTCATTGGTCCGGCACCCATTGGACCACTTCCGTTAAATCCTGGCATAATCATTTCCTCCTCAAATATAAGATTACCTATTTATGAATTACCTGAATTCTCAGGTATTAATTTCTTCTTCCCCGGCCTTGGCCGGTACCCTGGCCCTGACCTTGACCGCGCCCCTTACCCTGGCCCTTACCCTGGCCCTGGCCCTGACCCTGACCCTGACCCTGACCCTGACCCTGACCCTGACCACCCTTGTCGGTGTTACATCCGCCACGGCCTCTACCGGTACCGGGACCATTTCCCTGTGGGCCTTTCCTATCTCCTCCTGCCATAACTCTCACCTCCTTTTCCTGATTAAAAAAATCACTGCGGCCTCTTTGATGTCCATGCCGTCGGCCGCATCCCGGCATTGAAAATCTCGGAACAATCTGTGCGCCGATTACATAAGCAGCAAGCACTTCCTCCACATTGCCGCTGATAAACGGAAGGAGGCGGACACCGCTGCTTTCAATGATGCGGGCCGGTATCTGTGAAATTGCACCGCAAATCAAAACATCAACAGAAAGGCCATTCAGCATACCTGCCAAACGGGAAGGCATTTCAGGCATAAGCGTTTCATTACTTCTGTTGACAATTTCACCATTTTCAACTTCCACAATCAAAAGTAGTTGGGCGGAATCAAAAACCGGCGATATTATGTCACCCCAGGCTGTCAGTGCGATTCTCATACAATTATTGCCTCCTTGTCCTTTCCTGTACCTGACCACTAATTTTCAACCAAGCGCTGTAAATTATTAAAGCAATCCTTGTGCCATCATTTAAAAAATTATTCTCAAATAAAATAATAGAATAGAATAACGGAATGTTATAAAATTAAAACGGCTGGGGAAAAGAAATGACCACCTGATCAGAAACGCAAAATTGCGACGCATACAGTCGCATCATGGCAACCCTATGTGGTGTCTTTATAATTTCTGGAACGACCGTCAATTTTCGGAAGGTGAATACCCAGCTTTTCAATTTTTCTGAAAAGCGTACTTTTGTGCATGCCAAGATCATCGGCGGCGGCTTTGCGGTTATAATTGTTTCGTTTCAATGCATCCATGATAACCCTGATTTCCGCTGACCGGACCGGGGCATCTGATCGGACCGGGGCATCCGGGATTTCATATTCAGGGGTTGTCCGGACCTGACGGGAGAACATTACCGGAAGATGCCCCGGGTTAATATCCCCTTCCGAACACAAAACAAATGCGTGCTCAATAATATTTTCAAGTTCCCGGATATTACCGGGAAAATCATGGGACATCAGAATTTCAAGGACCTGCCGGTCAATACCGCTGACGGATTTCCCCCGGATCCGGTTGAGTTTGGCGATAAAATGTTCGACCAGAAGCAGTATGTCCTCCATGCGCTGCCTTAACGGCGGAAGGTTTATATTTACCACATTGATCCGGTAAAAAAGATCCTGGCGAAATGTTTTCTCTTCCACCATAAGGGAAAGATTTTTATTGGTGGCGGCAATCACCCGGACATTTGCTTTTTCCTTTTTCACCGCCCCAAGGGGCTGGAACTCGTGTTCTTCAAGCACCCGAAGCAGTCTTGCCTGAAAAGCCGCACTCGTATCACCGAGTTCATCCAGAAAAAGCGTGCCCCCTTCAGCAATGGCAAAAAGTCCCGGCTTGTCTTTTACCGCATTGGTAAACGCCCCGGCCTTGTATCCGAAAAGCTCTGATTCCAAAAGGGTATCCGGCAGTGCCCCGCAGTTGATTGCCACAAACGGTTTTTCTTTTCGCGGGCTTAAATTATGGATCGCCCGGGCGGTCAGTTCCTTGCCGGTCCCGGTCTCCCCTTCGATTAACACCGTGCTGTCACTTTCGGATATCTGCGGAAGAATATTAAAAATTCTTTTCATTTCCGGGCTGGCACTGACGATATCCCCCATCCGGTAACTGCCGGAAAGCTCTTTTCGAAGCGCTTCCACCACGGTATGATCCCGAAAAGTCTCGACCCCGCCGATAATTTTTCCCTCTTTATCTTTTAACAGGGATGTGGATACGGTGATGGGAATTCGTTTTTTTTCACTGTTAATAATATAAGTGGCCGTACTGAGAAATGATTTCGCTTCCTTCATGGTTTTCTTCAACGCGCAGTTACTTTCACACATGTTGGAACGGAACACCTCCCAGCAATGCCTGCCGATAGCTTCCTCGCGGGATATGCCGGTAATCTCCTCTGCCGCCCGGTTAAATGACATGATTTTCCAGCTGAGATCCACCGTAAAAACACCGTCGGAAATGCTTTCAAGAATGATCTCCGTGGCATTTTCTCTTAATTCATTCA
>CAZQLG010000092.1:0-6090 GCA_964594105.1 uncultured Desulfococcus sp.
AACGAAGAATGCAGCGCAACAAAGAATTTGGACTTTTTACGAAGCCATCAACATTAACCCGATCAAGTTTCAAAACCCTTGGCCCAGATCAAGCGTCCTGAACTTATTTGCATTGTGCTCCGTGCTTGGTTCGATTCCGTCCTGATTTTTTGGCGTCATAAAGGGCATTATCGGCATCTTTTATCAGCGCGTCGGGCGTAAGATGTTGCGTAGGGATCATCGTTGATATGCCGAGGCTTAATGTGATAAACGGTGCGATAGATGATGCTTTATTCGGGATTTGGAGCTGTTCAATGGCCGCCCGTGTCGATTCAGCAATCTCGAATGCGCCATACCTATCCGTGTTCGGCATGATGATGGCAAATTCTTCTCCGCCATATCGCGCAACCATATCAACTGACCGCTTCACCGTATTTGAGATGGCATCGGCAATGGAACGCAGACACCGGTCGCCGTTTTGATGGCCATACGTATCATTATATGATTTAAAAAAGTCCACATCGCACATAATTAAAGACAGGGGCAGGCCTTCCCGTTTCAGACGGTTCCACTCATTATTCAGCTTTTCATTGAATTGCCGACGGTTTGCCACCTGGGTCAGCTCATCAATGACAGACACGATTCTTAAACGTTCATGGGCGTCCTGGAGTGCTGCTTCCGCCTCTTTATGTTTTGTAATATCAAAAAAGGAAACAATGCTGCTTTCCTGACCCTGGGGGGAATAAATTTTCATCACAACATGTTTCATTCTTCGGTTGTTATCGACAAGCAGACATTCGTATTCGGTCGGAAGCGGAAGTCCCCTTTTTTTCTGCTTTGCATGGAAGCGTCTGATTCTGTATAAATTTTTACGCTCAATGAATTCACTTAATCGTTTTTTGCCGGTAATTTTATTCTTTGAAAAACCGGTCAATTCGCAGAATTTTGAATTGGTCATTGAAATGCGCATGTTTTTTTCTACAAGGATGGTGGCGGTGCCTGTATTTTCAAAAAGATTTTGATATCTTTTTTGGCTTTTTGTCAGACGAGATCCGGTTTGTCTCAGTTTCTTGATGGATCTTATGAGAGCTGATTTTGCCTGTTTTCTTGACGTAATATCTTCAATCGTGGCCATCATTCGTTCATGCCATTGGGTGATATTGAACCGGATAATGACATGCTTGATGTTCTTGAATTTGTCAACCATTTTACATTCGTATTCAGTGGGCGTAATACCGCCCATTTTTCGTCTTTTGGCATGAAAATGCTGAATGCGTTTTAAATCATCTTTGTAAATTAAATCCGATAGTTTTTTTTTATTGTATAATTCACTTTTAGAATATTTTGTAAGTTCTAAAAATTTGGCATTTACAAGAGAGATCAGCATATTGTCTTCTATGAGAACCATTGCTGCGCTGCTGTTGTCAAAAATGTTGCGATACCTCACTTCACCATTTTGAAGCGCCATTCCCAGTTGTTTTAATTTGTAATTGTCAAGCTCAAGACTGGTAAACCGGTTTTCAGCTTCAGATTGGATGGTATTGATCTGGTGGAACAGGAAATAGGCGTAAATTAAGAAAAATGCGCATAGAAATAGAAAAATCAGGGGAAGTAAATGAAATCCGTGCAACTGCATGCGAATGATAATCACTACCGGTGCGAGTAGCGCCGTCGATTGCAGTAGTGAGCGGAAAGTGGTAAACCCATGCTGAATGCCGTTTCCAACCACTGCGATGATTATTAGTAACATCATCGGTGCCGGTGTTGCCGGATCTAATAACCACGCCAGGTGAGCGGTGGTGATATCCAGTTGATTGGCGGATATCATGAATTTTTTTGAAAATACAAGGTTCGTTGTCTGTCGGTAAAGATACAGGTGGCAAAACAGAAACAGCAGGCATAGCAGAATAACGATGAAAAGGGGAACCAAAAGCGGCGTGGCACTTGTTGCAAAGTAAAGGATGCCCATCAGGGGAAGGCTGAGCCTGACAATGAGTTGGAGAGCCGGCGCATAGGCCCTGATTGAATGCAGATTGAATCTGGGGCGTTTTTTGTTTGCCACCCGTTCGATACTGTTTAAATCCACCACCGTATTGTGTTCGGGATAATCTGAAATAATGCTGTCAAAATCCACTATCGGATCATGGGGCGAATTATTTATGTCTGGAGAAGTGGTCACGATATGGAATAAGTCGCTTTATTTGGGTCGTTAATTTTAATTGTTCTAAAAAAAAACAGGGCTTTGGCAATAAAAATGAGCAACGCTCAGCCGGCTTATTTATGCAAAATTCATGAAATAAAATTTGATTGCCATATTCCTTGATAATACATTAATTATCTAATAATAAAAATAGTTAAATAACGTCAAGACTACTTTTTTAGTTATAACCTGAACGATTAACCGGATGGTTAAGGAATAATGGAACGCCTGGATTATTTTATTAAACGTTTATTGTTGATTATTCCAACATTTATCGGCATTACCGTCTTGTGCTTTCTTGTCATTCAATTTGTCCCGGGTGGACCGGTGGAACAGGCAATTATGCAAATGAAAGGGATCGGAAGCGGTGAAATAAGCGCAGGTGCCGGTTCTGCCCAGTCGATCACGGATAAGCAGCGAAGACAAATCGAAGCTTATTACGGATTTGATCAACCGTTTTATAAACGATACTGGAAATGGCTGGTCGTTGATCGCATCGGCATGAAAATGCCGTCATACCGCTTCCCCAATAAAACCGCCTGGCAACTGATTAAAGCAAGATTTAAAGTATCCATAATTTTCGGGTTGACCGGTTTTTTGTTGTCCTATCTGGTGTGCATTCCCCTGGGTATTTTCAAGGCTCTGCGCCATAATACGACGTTTGATATAATTTCAAGCATCATCGTCTTTGTCGGTTATGCAATCCCGGCATTTGCAATGGGTATGGTCCTTAAAATGCTTTTATGCGGAACCGTCGACGGTATGGGGAATATATTTCCCATATCTGGTTTCCATTCAGACGGATACGATATGTTAACCCTGACGGGAAGAATTAAAGATATATTTATGCACATGTTTTTGCCGGTTTTATGCTATGTGGTTGGAAATTTTGCCGTGTTGACGCTTTTGATGAAAAATTCCTTAATTGAGCAGATCAGCAAGGATTATATCCGAACGGTGGTCGCCAAAGGCGGGAGTTTTACCCGGGCGGTATGGGGACATGCTTTTAGAAATGCGTTGATTCCTATTGCCACCGGCATGGGAGGGATTCTGACCGTCATGTTTGCCGGATCAGTGATTATTGAGCAGGTGTTTGAAATCCCAGGCATGGGACGGCTGAGCTTAGAAGCGATCGTTGGTCGGGATTATCCGGTGTTCATGGGCATTCTTTCACTGACGTCCATTCTCGGATTGCTGGGCAATATTTTTTCCGATTTTTTATATGTGATAATCGATCCGCGCATCAATTTTCAGAAATAGTGACGCAGGATGAAAATTCGAATATTCAAAAATCCGGTGGCTAAAAAACGATTTTTACGTTTCAAATCCATGAAACGGGCTTATTTTTCTTTCTGGGTCATTTTTGTTTTATATGGTCTGAGCCTCTTTTCAGAAGTGGTGTGTAATAATGTGCCGCTGTATGTCAAGTATAACGGCCAATCCTATTTTCCGGTGGTTACGTATTATTCTGAAAGCGAGTTTACCGGCAGCGGAAGGCAAACCCGGCCGGATTACCGGCGTTTAAGCCAATCCGAAGCCTTTGCCGACAATTCTGAGAATTACATGATTTTTCCCCTGATACCATTCAGCCCTTTAGAAAGTATTAATCCAAACGCTATTTTTGTACCGGATGAAGTTGAACTGAAGCTGACACAGGTGCCGCAAATCGGAACCGTTGATATACAAAAAGACTTTACGATTGCCCGGTCTGTCGCTTTGGAATCTTTTTTAAACGTTTCGGAGAATAATCTCAGGGAAGAAAACCTTTCAAAATATTTTATGATGCCGGATACGCTTAAACAGTCAGTTGCCGTTCGATTTGCAAACCAGGCCACCGGCTTTGCCGAATTTACGATACAGAATTATGCGGGTGAAAAAATGCTTGCTTCATTGGCCACTTTTCGGCCGCGGAAAACCCCGCCCGGGAAAATCAGGGTGACTTTAAAGGAGATGGTCGGCAACAGAGTGCCGACAGAATCGATTATTTTTAATCGATCGGTTGAACCGGTTTTAAACGGGATAAGTATCTGGCACCAGGTTGCAAAAGAGGAGGCGCGGATGCTTTTAAACCTTGTACAAACCAGATTCGATCAACCCGTTGATGATTACCGATTGGTCATCGACCAGCGCCAATATACGGCTTCATTTATAAAAGAAGCGGTCCGGTTTCCGTATCCGCCGGGTAAAGACCATCCCATGGGGATTGACGGGGCGGGGAGGGATGTTCTTGCCCGGATTATTTATGGCTTTCGTATTTCATTGACGTTTGGACTGATGCTTGTGGGCTGCTCCATGGTGATCGGTGTGATGGTCGGCTCAATTCAGGGGTATTATGCCGGAAAGCTTGATATCACGGCCCAGCGGATGATCGAAATCTGGAGTGCGCTGCCTTTTTTGTATGTAATGATTTTAATGGGATCTATTTATGGGAGAAGTTTTGCGCTGTTGTTAATCTGCTATGGACTATTCAACTGGGTGGGAATTTCATATTATATCCGGGCCGAATTTTTAAGCCTGCGGAAACGACCGTTTGTAGAGGCCGCAAAATGCATGGGCGTTTCACCGATTAAAATTATTTATAAACATATTCTCCCGAATGCGCTGGTGCCGGTAATCACCTTTTTCCCATTTTTTCTTGTTGGAGCAATCGGCGCACTTGCGGCACTCGATTATCTCGGTTTCGGGCTTCCCCCGCCAACGCCGAGCTGGGGAGAACTTTTATTTCAAGCGCAGCAGTACCGATGGGCCTGGTGGCTGATTCTTTACCCGTCTTTGGCACTTTTTTCAGTGATGCTGCTCGGCGTTTTTGTGGGAGAAGGGATTCGAAACGCTTATGACCCAAAACAATACAGCAGATTCCAATAATAACGCTATGATGGATACGAGCATTCGAAATAAGAAAACAAAATCCGGTGAACGATGTGAATCAGGTAACAGGCTGTTGACAGTCAAAGACCTGACCGTCTGTTTTTCAATCGATGAAGGAACGTTTGTCGCTGCAGACAGGATTTCTTTTTATGTTGAAAAGGGTGAGAATGTTGGTCTGGTGGGGGAATCCGGGTGTGGAAAGTCCGTGACCGCTCTCTCGATTCCCCGCTTGATTCCTTCACCACCGGGGACTATTGAATCGGGAGAAATATGGTTTGACGGACGTGACATCATGTCAATGACTTCCGAAGAGCTGCGGGATATCCGGGGACGCGCCATCAGCATGATATTTCAGGAACCGTTGTCCGCACTGTCTCCTCTGCACCGTATCGGTCGCCAGATGACCGAGACGCTTCTGCTGCATCGGGATATGTCGCAAAAAGAGGCCTGGCAGTTTGCCGAGCAGTGGTTAGGTAAAGTGGGGATACCGGATGCGGCAGACAGAATGTTTGCATATCCGTTTCAGCTGTCCGGAGGCATGCAGCAGCGGATTATGATTGCCATGGCCCTGATGCTGGCGCCGAATTTGATCATTGCGGATGAACCGACAACCGCCTTAGACGTTACCACCCAGGCGCAGGTCTTTGAACTCATCAAGGCGATGAAAAAGAAGCATACGTCCATGCTTTTGATCACCCATGATATGGGCGTTGTCTGGGAGATGTGCGAACGCATCCTGGTCATGTATGCATCCCGCATTGTTGAATCCGGCAGCCGTGAAGATATTTTTTCAAACCCTAAACATCCGTATACCATTGGGCTGTTAAACGCCATCCCCAAACTGACGGGTGCTCGGAGGCAGTTAAAAGACATTCCGGGACAGGTGCCATCCCCATTTGATTATCCCAAAGGATGTCATTTTGAAAAGCGATGTGCGTTTTCAATGGAAAGGTGCATTACTGAAAAACCGCCGTTTTATGATTGCGGCAATGGACATCGGGCTGCCTGTTTTTTATTGGCAGGCAAATGACATTAGTCATATG
>CAZQLG010000092.1:6190-7303 GCA_964594105.1 uncultured Desulfococcus sp.
TACATTGAATCATCTCAGGTTTAATGGCATTGAGTTCCGGATAGGTAAGAGCGAACAAATCATATTAATTTTAAAATAAAAAAGACTGATGATCAACGCGATTGATAAAAAAAACGAAAAATCAGAACCATTGCTTAAGGTCATTGATTTAAAAACATGGTTTCCGATAAAACGGGGGCTTTTTTCAAAAACCGCTGATTATGTCCGTGCTGTTGACGGCGTCAGCCTGAATATTTATCGTGGTGAAACACTGGGGCTTGTGGGAGAATCCGGCTGCGGTAAAACCACTTTGGGAAGAACACTTCTTGGCCTTGAAAAATCAAATGGCGGGAATATTTTTTTTGATAAAATTCCTTTGCATACACTGAATTCGCGTGAAATGAATCGCTTGCGAAAACGGATTCAGGTAATTTTTCAGGACCCGATGTCGTCATTAAATCCCCGTATGACGGTGATAGATATTGTCACGGAAGGGCTTACACAGTTTAAAAAGATTGAAGGATCCAAAAAAGAGCATGCCGAACGCCTGTTAAAAGAGGTCGGACTTTCAGCTAATTCAATTTATCGCTTTCCCCATGAATTTTCCGGGGGGCAGCGTCAGCGGATCAGTATTGCCCGGGCCATCTCTTTAAGACCTGAATTTATAATATGTGATGAGGCGGTCAGTGCCCTGGACGTTTCCATTCAGGCACAGGTCATCAATCTGTTGATTTCACTACAGCAGCGGCATCATCTTTCCTATCTGTTTATTTCCCATGATTTAAGCGTGGTCAGCAATATTGCCGACCGGATAGCGGTCATGTATTTAGGGCAGATCGTAGAATCCGGAACAACGTTTGACATTATTAAAAATCCTTTGCATCCCTATACAAAAGCGTTGATTGCCGCAGTTCCGGCGCCGGGTGAAACCCGGGGCCGGCGAATTTTATTAAAAGGAGAAATCCCATCTGCATCCTCTCCGCCGCCGGGGTGCCGGTTCCACACAAGATGCCCTGAGGTGATGAAAATATGCCGTCAGAAAGCGCCTGTACGGAGAATAATCGACGGGCGGGAAGTAGTATGTCATCTCTACCCCGTTTGTACTCATCAGTATCCTCCAGTCTTTTAAGCCGT
>CAZQLG010000092.1:7403-9618 GCA_964594105.1 uncultured Desulfococcus sp.
TTTTTCGCATATAGCCGTCCGGCCTCTCACTTTCGCGTTCGGCATGCCAATTATTATAGAAGATGTGTCAATTCTCAACTTGACGAATAACGTAACACGTCATATATATGTAAATATAATTAAATCATTTAGATGCAAAGATACAGAAAAACTTTTTAATGATCTGGATGTAAAAAAGTTCAGAGCCATTTCTGAGATAGCAAGAATTAAACTTGAGCTTCTGAATGCTACAATCTCCTTAAACAGTTTACGAATTCCACCAGGAAATAGACTCGAACAATTAAAAGGTGACAGGAAAGGCCAACATAGCATCAGAATTAATGACCTGTGGCGTATTTGTTTTGTATGGCAAGCAGAGAACGCCAATGAAGTCGAAATTGTCGATTATTACAAGGGGTAGAGTTATGCCAAAAAAATTGTCTCCAATCACGCCAGGTGACGTTTTGTTAAAAGAATTTATCAAACCCATGGATATTTCTCAAAATCAGTTAGCCAAAGATATTAATGTACCTGCGAATAGAGTCAGCCAAATTATACATGGCAAAAGAGAAATCACTGCTGATACTGCATTGCGCCTTGGTATATATTTTGGGATTGAACCGGAGTTCTGGCTCAACTTACAACTAAGATATAATATGAAAATAGCCAAGAATAAGGTGGGAGCAAGAATTCAAAGAGAAGTAAAAGTTCACTTCGATCAAAACAATGCACATAATCTTGCAACGGCTTAGGAAATAGGGAATGGATTTATTTTATCATTTTTCCCACCACCCCTTAATCGAAAAAAATTGCCGAATCATCGCATTCACGCAGACCGCGAATAGCCGCTCGTTGAATCATGGATGTCCCCCGATTGTGTTAGGACTCGTATATAATTGGTAATGCAAATTAAAAGAAGGCAGACTATGAGAAACCTCCGTTGGGGTATCATCTCATCCGTCATTGGAATTGTTGTGTCGCTTGTTCTCTATCTTATTATTGAGGAGAAGAATTCACAATCCACTATGTATGATTACATTGGGGGTGGAGTGATGTTCGGTTTCATCATCGGTTTTCTTACGACATTCTGGAATGATTTTTTAGAAAATTTTTTCATGACATATCGTGGTAGCTACCCACTAATTATTCGCATCTTCAATTTTTCTATCCCGACATTTCTGGTGCTCATAACAGCCTCTTGTATCCTATCAGCCTTTGCACAGTATGAATCATACGTGATATCTTTTCGTATTTCAGCCTTTGTTTCATTGGGTATTGCCGTTATATTTGGTTCAGTCTTCTTTATGTTCGAGACGTTTGGTCTGTATGTCGATAAAAGTATTCGTAATAAAATCTTAATTGACGGGGGAACAACAAAGGGCGAACAGATAGAGGCGTCTGTGTTATTTTTGGATATCCGAAATTCAACTGCGATGGGTGAAGCTCTCACTCCGGAAAGATTCGTGTCGTTATTTAACGAGTTTTATGAAAAGGCCATAGAAATCATTAACCAACATCATGGTATTGTCAACAAATTTATGGGTGACGCAATCTTGGCGTTCTGGACGCCGAAGTTTTCTAGCACTGCACCATGTCAAGATGCGGTAAACGCTTCTTTGAAGATTATCACCATGGTTGATCGTCTGTCTGACACGTGGCTTGAACATTATGGTTTCGCGATTGAAATTGGAATCGGTATTCATTATGGGAAGGTTATTTCCGGGAACATTGGTGGTAGAAGGCGCAAAGAATTTACCATTATGGGAGATACTGTCAATACGGCCAAACGTCTTGAGGAATTAACAAAGAAAACACACACGAACATCAATGTCAGCGCAGTTGTTTTCTCCAAGCTTGAAGATAAATTTGAAAGCAACAATTTGGGCGGACATAGACTCAAGGGAAAGAAAAACGAGGAAATCGTGTATTCCCTGTTGACAAAGACATCATTATAGGAAGTGGGGTCAGGTCTTGAATTTTGAACTATTCACCTACCAAGCTAATCAGCCGACGCAAAAAGTCGCGCGGCTGATTAGCAGCGTTCGGTGCATATAACTTGCCAATTCCATCCCTAATGCGCTACCACTTAAATTCGCCACACTGTAACTGCCAGCTTTCAGTGGCCCAAAATCTGCAATAGTGATGAAATTAGACTCTATCTGACAAATGTGGTATTGCTGAGTAAAGTTGAGTAATGAAACTCCCTGAGAATTAAAAGTAAAGAAATTAAACATGA
>CAZQLG010000093.1:0-9595 GCA_964594105.1 uncultured Desulfococcus sp.
TGGGCCGGTGGGCCAGGGTTTTCGGCAAGGAAAGTATCGTAGTCCGGCCCTATGAAAAACAGCAGTTTAAAAATCAGGATTTGATTGTGGATTTCCTGAGCCTCGTCGGTATTGAATGGTCAGACGATTTCAAGCGGCTGAAAAAAAATGCCAATCCGCGACTTCCGGCTGAAATTATAGAATATATGAGGTTACTCAACAGCCTGGTAAGAGACAAAAAAAAGAGAAAGAAGATTAAAAACAGGCTGTTAGACTATTCCTCCGTTAAATTCAAAGACGATACAGAAGGCTTGTTTTATAATCATTCTCTTTTTAATCCGAACCAGAAATATGCCCTTGTTCAGCGCTACGACGCGTCCAATCAGCGTGTGGCTAGGGAATACCTGGGACGGGAAAATGGATGTTTGTTTCAGGAGCCGCTTCCCGATATTCGTGTTCCGGCGGCGCCGGAAATACGTTTGACCGATAAACTGATCAATGATATTACGCATAATTTATACCGGGGCCGACAAATCAGAAAAATTTTAATCCGCGCCCTGGAGCAGGATCCTGCCGGAATGGATGACTTTACCCGTTTCGCTTATCAGAAGATTTCCCGTGTTTTGAATTTTTAAATAGTTGAACAGGCTTTTACGTGATGCCCAGGTTTAAACATGTTATTTTGGATCGTGACGGGGTACTTAACCAGGAGGCACCCAGTGGGTTTGTAGAGGCACCCGATCAGTGGGTCTGGCTTCCTGGCGTGTTGGATGGGTTATCGACGCTGGCCAAAGCCGGCATTTGTCTTTCGATAGCAACCAATCAGAGTTGTGTCGGTCGCGGTATCATCAGTGCATTGACGCTTGATCAGATTCATGAAAAAATGAAACAGGAAGCCGCCCAACGGGGAGTCTGCTTTAACGGGATTTATTGCTGTCCGCATCACCCGGATTTCGGATGCCGATGCCGCAAACCAATGCCGGGTCTGCTCGAACGGGCAATCCGGGAATGCGGATTTTCACCGGCAAAAACCGTTTTCATTGGGGACGCAGAGAGTGATTTGCAATCCGGTCAAGCAGCCGGCATCACGACATGGTTGGTACGCACCGGAAAAGGAATGGATACCGAAGCGGCGCTGAAACAAGGGTTAATCAAAAATATAGATCCCAAAGGGGTTCTGGTTTTTAATAATTTGAATGCTGCCTGTGTTGCGATTTTATCAGATAAATTTATTTAGAGGTATTAAATGAGAAAATTCAAAGATATTGTTCATGAACACAACCAGGTCCTCGAGACAGCGCTTGAACCCTTTGAGCAAAATTTCAAACCCGCCCGGGATCTCTGCCTTGAGGCATTGCAGAAGGGGAAAAAACTTTTAATTTGTGGGAACGGCGGGAGTGCCGCCGATGGCCAGCATTTCGCTGCCGAATTGGTGGGCCGTTATGAAAAAGAACGCAAGGGTTGGCCGGCGCTGGCACTGTCCACTGACACCTCGGTGATTACTGCAATTGCCAATGATTATGGTTTCGAACAAATTTTTGCCCGGCAGGTTCAGGCTCTTGCTCATCAGGGAGATGTCCTGATCGCCATCAGCACGAGCGGCAATTCACCGAATGTACTTCAGGCCGCAGATACTGCGAGACAACACGGCATGAAAGTGATCGCCTTCACCGGAGAGGGCGGCGGACGACTCGGTGCCCTTGTCGATGTATTATTCGCCGTTCCATCAAAACATACGGCCCGGGTTCAGGAAATCCACGAAATTTGCCTGCATGCACTGGCGGAAACTATCGAAACCGAATTGAGTAAACAACAGAAAGGCAGGGAAAATAAATGATAGGAACGCCATTACTTGGCAGAAATTTAACGCAATTGTTCGAAAATGTCCGGGATCGACATATATGGGTGGTCGGCGATGTGCTTCTGGACGACTATATCGATGGGGATATAGAAAGAGTGTCTCCCGAAGCACCGGTGCAGGTTGTCAATGTTGAGAATGAATTCCAGAAATTAGGCGGCGCGGCAAACGTTGCTCACGGCCTATCCGTATTTGGCGCACAGGTAACACTTGCCGGAATTGTCGGTTGCGATAATGCCGCTCAAACGCTTATTGCGCTATGCACAAAACAGGGCATTAAAACAGACAGTATAATCACTGTAAAGGACCGACCCACCATTCGCAAGCTGCGCGTGATGTCCAGGCATCAGCAAATGATCCGGATCGACTGGGAACGCATACAGCCGATTGATTCGGAAACCGAGAAAAAGCTTCTTGCAAATCTCTATCAGGCGGATTCACCGGATGCCATTTTGCTGAGCGATTATGGCAAAGGTGTTTTAACCGATTCATTAATCCAAAAACTTATTAATAAAGCCCGGGATCTTGGCATTCCTGTGGTGGTTGATCCCAAATCCAAGCAGTTTAACCGATATCGGGGAGCGACCATTCTTGCGCCCAACCTTAAGGAATTCCAGGCGGCTTCAGATCAAATGATCGACCCCATGAATGCGGAATCTATTGCGGTCTCGGCAAAACATATATGTGAGTGTTGCAATATCAGCTCATTATTGGTGACATTAGGTGAATTGGGAATGGCCCTCTGGACACCTGACAACGGGATTTACCAGGTGGCCACAACCGCCCGGGAGGTCTATGATGTTACAGGTGCGGGTGATACCGTGGTCGCCGCGCTTGCTCTTTCACTGGCAAGTGGTATAGATTCCCACACCGCCGCCATTATTTCGAATGCAGCGGCCGGTATCGTTGTTGGAAAGGTGGGCACTTCGACAGTGACCCCGCAGGAATTGGTCAAATCGCTTTCTCCACAGGTCGAAAACAAATTGCTTGATAACGCGTCGCTTATCGAACACGTAAGATGGTGGCGTTTACAAAAAAAACGCATTGTCTTTACCAACGGTTGTTTTGACCTGCTTCATGTGGGGCACTTGCATATTCTTAACCAGGCAGCGATGCAGGGTGATATGTTACTTATCGGATTGAATTCGGACGACTCCCTCCGTCGGTTAAATAAAGGACCGGAACGCCCTCTGATTCCCGAGCAGGAAAGGGCTTCGCTATTGGCCGCATTTGACTGTGTTGACGCAGTTATTCTCTTTGATGAAGATACCCCAAAAAATTTGATTAAACTGATAAAACCGGATGTTCTTGTAAAAGGATCAGATTACCGAATTGATCAGGTGGTCGGCAAAGAGGACGTAGAAGCGTATGGTGGAAAAGTTGTACTCGTTGATTTTTTGCCCAACCAGTCGTCCTCATTATTGATCGAGCGAATTCGCGGCGGTCAACGATCGGATGCGTAAGGCTGACTGAACAGTGTCTGCCGTTAATACTTGAAAATCATATATCGTCAGCCCGTATTTATATCTGATGTGCCATATTTACAGGGGGTTGGTTGAAAACACAGGTACTGAGATGCGCTGAAATATTGCTTTTAGATACGGTTTTGGCAAATTCAGCCGGTTCCCCGACCTGAAATTACACTAATGGCTTTTTCCCCCGGCATGAGATAACCGGGGTATAAGTGAATCGTCGGGGATTTAAAATAAATTTTTTGAAAACCTCATAAAATTCATCATACCCCCCTTCAAATTCATCAAAATCATATCCGGAGTGTTTTGCGGCAACTTGGGCTTTTGTTATCCAGTTGAAGATGTTTATATGATTCAGCTTACCGAAAAACAGATGATGCGCGGCCAAATCCACATCAATTTCATCAAAATTTAAATCATAGAGATAAGAGTAGAGTTTTCTGCCGGCATATGGGTCAAAATTTTTATTGGTTACAAATACATTCATTAAGCCGTTAATGCTCTTGACCAGGGCCGGTGGGGCTTCAAAATGGCTTAAGCTGTTATGATCAAGATCAATCAGGCAAATAATGCCGCCGGGTTTTAATATATTACAGAGATTCTGAACAATTTTAAAACTGCTTAAGCGATGATATTCAAGTAAAAAACGAACCCAAATAAAATCAAATGTGCCGATGTCTTCCAATGATTGATGCACATTCTGGCATACAAAATGAGTGGCGTTATTTGAAAATTTTTTTCTGGCATCTTTGATGCGCTTTTCAGAGCTGTCAACGCCGACAATTTCACCGCCCGGCTGAATCAGGTTATTTAAATACGACGTTGTTTTACCCGCACCACATCCAATATCCGCAACGCGCATCCCCGGTTGGATGCCGGCCCATTTTGCCTGTTTTTCAAGCGTGGCCTGATCGGTTTTTAGATCCAGTCGAAGCGTTTCCTGATCACTTTCCATCAGGTATTTATGTGCAAACATATCAGTCATATTTTTTGGTTTCTGACCCTTTTAATAAATGTCAAACGGAGACTTGACCCCTAATTAATTTTCTAACATTCTATTTTTTAATAGTCAATATAATCTTTTGATATTTAGAGAAATTTATGAAATAGAAAATTTAAAGCAATGAATTTAGGGCATTTTAAAAGAATATGATTAAAAATGGCATATAATTCAAGATGGTTGTGGCTTTAAATGAGGTAATTAAAATTTTTAAAATAATCGTCGGTATGTTGCATATTTAATGCCCATAAATTATATGTCTTTTCATATTTTAGACAATGGGTGTCGGCATATGCCAATGGGAATAGTAATACTGGAAATTTTTTTTCTTTATATTTTTCAGAGAGAAGGAAAATAGTTGTATGTATTATTTCCGGTGACAGATTTTCCGAATCAATAACAAAGACGCTGATACAGTTTGTTAAATCAGACATATTAACTGCGAAGCTTGATATATTCAGCATGAAAACAGCTTTTATTGCATTGTTATATTTTAATGAGTAAAGTCTTCGTTCCCGTTTTAATTTTACCTTCGTATATTCAGATGACAAATCATGGCGATTAGACATTTCCGTATCTTCAGGTACCAGATCAAGCGCTTCAAGCATCAATCCCCCGGAGTGATGCTCATAAAATCTTTCAAGATCAGAAAGATCATTAAATTCAGATCTGTCAATGGCCCAATTTTCAGCTAATGCCTCATTAATGATAGTGGATTTACGATAATGGAAATAAGCAAATGGATCAATTGAGCAGATCTTTGAATCCTGAATGTTTTTGGCGACGCCGCCAAAAAAATGATTGGGGAAATAATTCTCCGGTCTGAAATAGCATATCAAATAATCCATATGACTTGAAAGCAGGCGGTGTGAATCATATGTATATGCACCGATCTGATTAAGTATCTCAATACCGACTTTGAGCTGATCTTTTGACATGATTGCTGCCAGGTGCTGAATTAACCAGGTGCTCTGATAAAATCGAAGCATCGACATGTGGCCGAGAATCTCTCCTTTCCGCTGCCATGTAAAATGGCGGGCAATATTCGACTCATTGTTGTACAGCTTTTTATACGTCGCCCTGATTTTATTTTTATTTTTATTGATAAAGGAATATTTTTTCGGGTAAATAAAACCGCTTTTAAAAAAGAAATCCCACAATTCATCCATATCAATATCATTACATACATAAAAATTTTTATTATTTGTTTGATGCAGTAAAGATAATAGTCGTATATGATCCTCGGATTTCATATCCAGAAATGCGATACCGCATTTAATCAATCGTTTATTGCTTTCACTGTCAAAAGCTTTTCGATAAACGACCTGGGCCTTGCACGGAAAGTTAAAACTGTTGGCAAAGGTAAGGGTCATGGACGGGATGATCATTCCAGGTAAAAGGGCAGAGCTGACTTCATCATCTTCAACACTAAGACCGGAACCGGATAAATCGAGCACTTTCAAATCAACCCGTTTGTCTGTAAAGGGGTGGTTGAATTGAATATCCGGGGAGGGTGTGAGTTGCAATCGGTTGCTTCGATAGACCCTGGGATTAAATCTTTGGATGGTATCATGGGTGGGCTGTAATATTATTTTTTTCTTTTTTGAAGGTCCGGTTACCTTTAATATGCTGCATTCACCGGAATAAAGGGTATCCGTGTCATTGGAGACAATTAAGTTTATTTTATCTTTTAAATTAATCCATTGAAACGGTTCGGTGGGAGAGTATTCTATTTTTACCTGTAAAGAGGAGGCGCTGAATTCTTCAAGTGAGCCGGAAAATAGTATGCTGTTTTGAATTAACTTAACATCAAGATTGTCACAGGAAAAACGGTTTGTTCTTCTGGAACTGGTTTGTGACGATTTTTCCGGAAGCGTGAAACAAATCCCTTTGTGATTGATGCACCGCAGATGTGCGGGGACGGTTATGATGCTTTGTTTGTCATTAATAATAAAATTATGGAATTGATAAGCGGTGAGCAGTTGATTGATATTTGGTTGATCCTTCCAGAGGCAGGCCAGATATTTGTCAAAGCCGGGTTGCGGTATGCCGTAAAAAGAGATTATCTGTTTGTCATGTAAATGTTGAAAGTTAATACAGACTGTTTCATTTTTAAAGTTAATGTGATTTAATTTATTGACGAGAAGTTTTCGTCTGACGGTTTTATCGGTTTGCAGTATTTTTTTGGAAGGAGAAATGCCATCAAGATCCGTATCAATAATACGTAACGAGGCCCCTGAAGTTTTCATCACGCCCTCTGGAGCATTTTTTTCTTTGACTTTTTCGATATAGTCCATTTGCTCTTTAAGGAAACCCCTGTAAAATTGATTTGTAAAATTTATTTAATATAATATGATTTAATCGTTTATGTCAATAAAAAATCATTTTATTCCAGTAGGTTCTATCGTCATACATAGCAAATGTTCTGTTTATAGGCATTTATGTCAATCCCAAAATTATTCAATCTGAAAATATCTTTTAAATCAGTTTGTTGTGCTCTTTATTGAGTAAACTGCTTGACTTTTTGGTGTAAAGTCATAAAATAATTTTATGCGTCTATCTGTGCCAACATTCAATTGTCACTATTTCCTGAATTCTTTATTTTTAATAAATTGCCAGCCAAAGAATAAAACTTTCAACGATATGAACACAGGATATTGTTATGCAGATCATAACAACGCATCGAAACACTGATTTTGACGGCTTCGCTTCAGTGATTGCCGGTACTATTATATACCCGGATGCAATTCCCATATTACCCAAAGCGTTAAATCCAAACGTCAAAGCCTTCTTGTCCATTCATAAAGATCTTTTTGGAACCCGAACGGTCAATGAGATTGATTTGACTCACGTAAAACGATTGATTGTCGTGGATACCTGCAAATGGTCACGGCTTGAAAAAATGAAAAGCCTGAGGGAGAATAAAAATCTTGAAATTTTTTTATGGGATCATCATGAAAACAAGAGCGATTTAAATCCGATCTGGATATGTCAGGAGAGAATAGGTGCCAATATTACGTTAATGATCCGTGAAATAAAAAAACAAAAAATTCTTTTAACCCCTATGCAGGCCACACTTTTTTTGACGGGTTTATATGAAGATACCGGCAACCTGTCATTTCCTTCATCAACCGCCGAAGATGCGTATGCTGCGGGTTACTTGCTGGAGAATAAAGCGGACTTAAATATTCTTTCTACTTTTTTACAGCCGGCTTACGGAGAGAAACAAAAAAATATTTTATTTGAGATGCTTAAAACTGCCCGGCGGACAAAAATTGATAGCTACGCTGTGAGCATTAATATTATGCAAATCGCCGGTCATATAAGCAATCTTTCTTTGGTGGTAAATATGTACCGGGATATTTTAAATGTGGATGCTGCTTTTGGCATATTTGTTCATAAAGACCATGAAAAATGCATTGTGATTGGTCGCAGCAGTGTTGAAGATATTAATGTGGGGTCTATTATGCGGAGTATGGGCGGCGGCGGTCATCCGGGCGCCGGGTCGGCGATGATAAAATCCGTCAATCCTTCTGCATTAAATGACTGGTTGCTTGAATTACTCAAGGGCAACCAGCAATCATCGGTGCTGATCAGTGATTTAATGTCTTATCCTGTTTTTAGCGTCACCTCAGACACATCCATGAGTGATGTCGCCGATGTATTAAAAGAAAAAGGATGTACAGGGCTGCCGATTGTGGATGGCGAAAAGCTTGTCGGCGTAATTTCACGACGCGATTTTAAAAAAATCAGAAAGTCTTCTCAACTACAGTCACCGGTTAAGGCATTTATGAATACAAGGAATATTACGATCGATCCGGGCAAAAGCCCTATGGAGGCTGCACGGATAATGGTAAAGTACGATATTGGAAGGTTGCCGGTTGTAAAGGACGATAAAATTATTGGCATAATGTCACGATCAGATGCAATGCTTTATTTTTATGATCTGTTGCCGGATTAATAAAATTCAGGCATACTTTAGAACCTCTGCAACCAGTTTTTCAATTCCTTTGGCCACATCTTTGATGCCGGGGCCGAGCATGTATGCCGGTGTTGTTATCAGTTTATTGGTTTGATCAACATGAATTTGGTCGACGGAACATGCAACATGAATCCCGCCAATGTCCTCTATTGTTTCAATGGTGCCAAAATCGTTCCCAATGGTTACTTCCGGGTTTTTATCTTCCAAAATTTTTGATAAAATGGCAGGTGATATACATAGTGCACCCACCGGTTTATTTGCTGCAATCATGTCTCTGACAATTCTTGCGACATCCGGATCGATTACTGCGTCTTTGCCCATGAGGGCAAAATTACTTAAATTTTTGGCCGCACCATGTCCTCCGGGTATAATCAGCCCATCAATTTCCGCCGATTTAACCGTTTTGACATCTTTTATATTTCCTCTGGCAATCCGGGCTGATTCCACAAGGACATTTCGTTTTTCGTCACTGGGCTCACCGTTGAAATGGTTCACAACGTGATGTTGTTCAATATCCGGGGCCATGCAGACAGCTTCCGCCCCATTTCGATCCAGAAAAAGAAGAGTAAGGACGGCTTCATGAATTTCAGCGCCGTCATATACACCGCATCCTGACAACAAAACCCCAATTTTTTTCATCATTATCTCCCTATCGCAACCAGAATTAAAGATTTGTCATATTTAGTGAACAAAGCGTCTAAAAATATTTTTTTGACGAAGTGATATTTTTGAATAACTGATTTTTAAATAATATTTATTAATCAGTTGTTTTTATATAAAATGGGTATACTAACGCTTGGTGAGAGAAAAAGATACCAATAATTCAAGAAAGCGTCAACAGACAAACAGCGTAAATCTGTTCAACCGAATTTTTTATCAAGACCGCACCGCTATAAAAAAATTAATTGGGTATTTAAATGGGATCAGGGGATTGCCCGGGAAATATTTTATCGATAATTTTGCCGTCTTCATCAAGCATAAAAATAAGAAAATTATTCGCAAACGCATCCTGAGACAGGTCTCCGTACATCACGGCATGTACTTCATATTTTTTTCCTCTTTGCGTCGGCAGATGGATTAAGCAGCTCTGGGCGGCGTCCTTGCTTAAAAATGCCGGAATGTAGGATGCATCTGTCTCTTCATCATGCAGACCGAAAAATTGTTCATTCGCACCTGGGCCCTGAACAATTACAAAAATCCATGTGGTGTTATCAAATTTATTTTTCATGATCTTATAGCCTCTTTAAATTTTAATAAAAAACATTCTTTAAAGCGATTAAGCATAAAACAATGTGTTAATATCT
>CAZQLG010000094.1:0-9557 GCA_964594105.1 uncultured Desulfococcus sp.
CCGACCGGTGTCTATATCAGGCCAAGGACCGGGGACGGAACAAATGCATCGGGACATCGATATGATCACTGTTTTAATCGTCGATGATTCATTAACGACCCGGAAATACCTCAAACACATTATTGATTCAGATCCGGATCTACAAATAGCCGGAGAAGCCAAAAACGGTGAGGAAGCCGTTAAAAAAGCGGGATCAACAAAGCCGGATGTCATTATAATGGACATTCAAATGCCCGGCATGAATGGTTATGAGGCAACGCGGGCCATAATGGAAAAATACCCGGTGCCCATTATTATTCACAGTACCCTGGTGGCCCCGGAGCACACTGAAAATATTTTTAAATCCATGAAGGCCGGTGCGGTTGCCGTCTCTCAAAAACCCCCCGGACCCGGACATCCGGAATCAAAACAACTCGTTGAAAAACTGTTGCGAACAGTTAAACTAATGTCTGAAGTTAAAGTTGTCCGCTTATTAAAAAAAAGGGGGAAAATCCCACAAACAGAACCCGTTCATAAAAATAAAATATTGCGTCCCCCCCCGCCATCCCCTGGAATAATTGCTATCGGGGCTTCTACCGGTGGCCCCCCGGAATTGCAGAACATTCTTTCGAACTTAAACAATAATTTTACCATACCCATTGTTATTGTTCAGCACATTGCCAACGGATTTCTTGAAGGAATGGTCGACTGGCTTTCCAAAACAACGCATTTAACACTTAAAACCCCAAAAACCGGCGAACCCGTTAAGAACGGCCATGTGTATTTTGCGCCGGAAGACCACCATATTGCCATTACCCCTGCCCGGGTCTTTCAAATTTATAAAATCGACGCCCATGAAAACTTCAAGCGTCCCATATCCCACCTGTTTTTTTCCATTGCAAAAATATACAAAAATAATGCAATCGGTATTCTGCTCACAGGAATGGGCAATGACGGGGCCATCGGGCTGAAAGAAATGAAAAAACAAGGCGCGACGACGTTGGTACAAGATAAAGAGAGCTCTGCTGTTTTCGGTATGCCGGGTGAAGCGATCAAAATACATGCTCCGACGTATATTCTTAATCCAACGGGCATTACTTCATTTCTAAATAAAATATCACGTGAAATAACTGTATAAGATTACTGCAATGACACAGGCTTGTCTCCCTACATGAAAATTAATGAAACCTATAATATCCTGGCTGTTGAAGACAGTATCACCCAGGCATTGCGTTTGGAAAAAATCCTTGAACGCAATGGATTTACAGTAACCGTTAAGCATGACGGACAGTCTGCAATTGATTATTTAGATTCACAGACATCGCCACATATCCCGTCACATGCACCGGACATGGTCATCAGCGATATTGTTATGCCGGTGTTAGACGGTTACGGACTGTGTCGCCGAATTAAAGCATTCCCTCATTTAAAAGATATTCCGGTTATCCTGCTAACAAGCCTTTCAGATACTGAAGATGTGTTCAACGCATTGACCAGCGGCGCGGACAGTTTTGTAACCAAGCCGTACAATGAAAGCGTCCTGATTGCCAGAATCCAGACCATTTTTCAGAATATCGAACATCGTAAAAACCTCGCGCCAAAAAACGGTATTGAAATATTTTTTAACGGGAAAATGCATCAAATCCCGGACAACCCATACCAGATTATAGACCTGTTGTTTTCAACATATGAAAATGCGGTTCAAAAAAACGCTGAACTTGAGCAGGCAAACAGAGAGATTTTAAACACCCAAAAACTGTTGTCTAAAGCCAAAGTACTTGCCGAGGCCGCCAATCAGGCAAAAAGTGAATTCCTGGCCAGCATGAGCCATGAAATCAGAACACCGATGAACGGGATCATCGGCATGACCGATCTTATGTTGGATACTGACCTGACCGTTGAACAACATGAATTTGCCACAACGATTAAAAGCAGTGCAAACGCATTGCTATCAATAATCAACGATGTGCTTGATTTTTCCAAAATCGAAGCCGGAAAATTCACCTTGGACACCATTGTATTTGATCTAAGAGCGGCAGTTGAAGAAGTCACCGAATTACTCTCCATTAAAGCATATGAAAAAGGACTGAATTTTGCCTGTATTGTCAACCATAAGCTCCCTTTCTTTTTAAAAGGCGACCCCGGCCGCCTGAGGCAGGTCTTGTTAAATCTTATTGGAAACGCAATTAAATTCACAGATAAAGGGAACGTCACGATTGCCGCAAACCTGAAAGAAACAAGCGCAACCCATGTCACCGTTGAATTCAGCGTGACAGATACAGGGCCGGGAATTGCCAGATCAAAACTGGACCATCTTTTTAAGTCCTTTTCCCAGCTTGAAGGTTCAACAAACTGGAATCATGGGGGTACCGGATTAGGACTTGTCATCAGTAAAAATATTGCGGAATTAATGGGCGGTTCCATTGGTGTTGTCACCAAAGAAGGAGAAGGCGCCGAATTCTGGTTTACCGCGGTTTTTGAAAAAGAGGTGTCTTTGCCGGAAAATAAATCCGAAAAACCAGACGCCTTATTGTCAAAACGCATTCTTGTTGTTGAAGATAATGACACGCACCGGCAGGTTATCAGTGAACTTTTAAAAACATTTGACTTGCCCTATGATGAAGCAATAACCGAAAAGGCAGCAATGGCGGAACTTAATTCAGCTCACAACAATGGCAATCCATTCAATATTGTCATTATCAATAAGCATCTTCAGGGAAATTGCGGAAACCGCCTTGGCCGAAAAATTAAATCCGATACCGATTTTAAAAATATTGACATCATCTTGGTGACGGAAAAAGGGGAACGAAAAACCGCTGAAACAATTTGCGAAAACGAATTTTCGGCTTACATCACAAAACCGTTAAAGCACAATCAGTTTTATGACTGTCTGTCTGAGTTGTTCCAATCACCTTCGCAGGTCGTTAAAAAACAAAAAAGTCCGATTATCGCCAGTCATTCCATTACGGAAACACGGGCACAAAATATTTCCATCCTGCTTGTTGAAGACAACCGGGTAAACCAGATAGTTACACAAAAAATTTTAACCAAAAACGGGTATCAGGTGGACATCGTAAATAACGGCATTGAGGCAATCTCCGCACTTGAAAAAAAAAGTTACGATCTTGTCCTGATGGATATTTTAATGCCCAAAATGGGCGGGTATGAAGCCACACGACAAATACGCACCGCTGAAACAAATATGAAAAATTACCTTTTACCCATTATTGCCCTGACTGCCAGCGCATTGGCTGAAGATAAAAAAAAATGCCTGGCCGCTGGCATGAATGATTATATCGCCAAACCGGTAAAACCCCAGGAACTCATCGATAAAGTAAGAAAATGGTCATGGAAAAACAAAGAGTAAATCATCAGGAGACAGTTATGTACCGCGAAAACTATATCAATTCGCTTCGGGCTGAAATGGTCGCCACCGTCGAAAAAAACCTGACACCGGTGGCAAAGGAATACGGCTACAGCGAGGTTCCTCTGGAATCCACTATCAAGTGGCGCCCAATGGTTCTAATTCTCGGCAATTATTCTTCGGGAAAGTCCACCCTGATTAATGAATTTCTTGGTGCTGACATTCAGGCGATCGGTCAGGCGCCGACGGATGACTCTTTTACAATCATCACATATGGTGACGCAGCCGATGACAACGAAAAGATTCAGGTTACCCAGGAACGCGACGGCAAATTTTTACTTAACGATCCGGATTATCCTTTTGAGATACTCAAAAAACACGGCCAGCGATTTGCCGCTCATTTTAGGCTTAAAAAAATCAATTCACCATTTCTAAAAAACTTAGCCCTCATTGACACCCCCGGAATGCTCGACAGCATCACCGAACGCGACCGCGGTTATGACTACCAGGAAGTTATTGGTGACCTGGCCCAACTTGCCGATCTTGTACTTGTGCTGTTTGACCCGCATAAAGCCGGTACGGTCCGGGAGTCCCATACCAGCTTAAGGGAAACCATCACCTCGCGTACTTTTGAAGACCGGGTGCTGTTTGTCTTAAATCGAATCGATGAATGCGCTTCATTAAGTGATCTGCTCCAGGTTTACGGCACTTTGTGCTGGAATTTATCTCAAATTACAGGACGAAAGGACATTCCTGCCATCCTCCTGACCTATTCATCAAGGGCGGCAAAAAATTCAATTAATTCTGAAGAAGCCCGTGGGTTTTTATCTAACCTCGAAAATCAGCGGCAAAAACTAAAAAATTCGGTTTTAGATGCCCCCCGATATCGGCTGGATAACCTGGCAACATTTGTTGAAACCCATGCCGAGCGCCTTGATCTCCTCATGGAAGCCATTCTCAATTATCGAAAACAGCTCAGACGATTTAATGGCCGGTTTGGCGCGATCGGAATAATAATCAGCCTGATTGCCGGAATCGCCGCAATTTTTACTGGTACTTCCGCCGGTTTCCTCGGTGGTTTTTATGCCCCTGTGGCCATTGGTGCCGGTGGTGTTGCAGTTTGTTTCTGCATGGTTTTCTGGATGCTTGCCCCCTTGAAATACTTTAAGTCAGTCTTTCATCGAAATTATTTAAAAAACATCGACAAACTAATCCCCCTTGACACCCAAACCCGCAAAGACAACTGGCAGGCTGTCCGGGAACTGGCTTACAAATACCTCAAAAAAACAAATGGGCGATTCCGTCTGCGCACTGTCAAACAGCAATATGCAGACGTTCATCGAGTGTTGATCGAAGGGACGCGTGAAATCCGAAAAGCGTTAAATGAACTTTCAAATATTAAATTTGATGCGGCAGAAACTGAGACCGAGCCGGGGATTAACGAGAATTCTTCACAAACCCAGGCCCCAGGACATTCAACACCTTTATCCACTTCGTAAATATAATGTCAAATCCTCATGATCACATGCCAGGCATCATCACATCAATAACGGTTCAGAAAAAAAACAAAAATCGTTTCAATATTTTTATCAACGGACAATATTCGTTTTCACTCAACCGTTCACTTACAGAATCTCTCAAACCAGACGATCAACTCACCCAAAACAAAATTAAAGCTCTAAAACAAACCGACGAGCAGGATACGGCCTACTCCCGGGCCCTTTTTTACCTAAAATTCAGACCCCGAACCCGAATGGAGATTGAAAGATATTTAAAAGGAAAAAATTTTTCATCGGTTGCGACAACCAGTACCCTATCCCGGCTGGAAGGCAATGGATATATCAATGACTTTGAATTCGCACGTCTCTGGATCGAAAACCGTCTCCGTTTCAAACCAAAAGGGAGTTATGCGCTAAAGGCAGAATTAAGAAAAAAAGGAATTGACGATCAAATTATAATAGCGGTTCTCATGGATTTTAATGAAACAGAATCCGCATGGGCTGCTATTTCCCCACGGCTGACCCGGCTGGAAAAGCTTGAAAAAAATGAATTTAACAAAAAAATTTATTCTTTTTTAAGCTACCGGGGATTTGATTACAGTACTTGCAAACAAATTTGTGATCAGGCATGGGAGCAGCAAACCCTCACGGCAGAAAAAAAATAAATCAATAGATCGCTGTTTCTTCATCTCTGAGGTTGGTGCCAGATTAAACTGCAATTGGCACCTGATCCGGCGTCAGCCACCGCCATTTTCCGTTTTTATGTTCTCTGTGCTCTTTGTGGTGACGCTTTCGCCCCCCTCCCTTTTGCGCAGACCCTCCCCGTTCCCCCACACTCCGGACAGATGGCGTTAGCGAAATCCACGCAGCAGGCCCCGGGCAAAATCTCCGGCTTGTAGCCGCACACCATGCCCGTACCCTTGCAACGCGGGCAGGCATTCTCCTCCCACTCGTTCATCCGCCACTTTCCTTTCCGCTCTTTCATGTCACCTGATTCTTCAAAGTGTGATGGGGGTCAATATGATAGGAGACACCCGGATCTATCCTTGTTATATGTAACCATTCATAATATAATTTACATTCCGCACATAATCAGTGTCGATTTAGCAATTAAGGGCATTTGAACATAACTTTTCATTCCACCGGGACAGCACATGCTACAGCGCACCGTCAAATTCTATTCTCCATGATCTGCTCATTACTTTTTCTTAATTCATTTTTTTGGCGTGTCAACATAAGTCACAATTCAAGATGTGATACTGATTTCTTCAGATCCTTTATCTTTGATCAACAATAAAGATGTGACAAGCCTGATAGAATCCCAGATCATTGAATTGCTTAAGAAAAAATACGGCGGTTATGAAATACCAAAGAAATTTTTCTTTCTTGAAAATGATTTTACCCTTGAAAACAGAATGATTACCCAGACCATGAAACTTAAGCGACGGATCGCTATAAAAGCGTATCAGGAGATAATTGCCTCGGCATACAAATAAAATGGTTGAGTATTCTTTACTTGATTGACAAAAGCGCTTTGCAGACGTTAAATTTGGTGTAATATTTTTTAAAGCATAACCACCCGGATACGATTTTTCTGTTGATAATATGATTAAATATATTGAAATATTTATAGATTCTGGCGTTTTTGTATGCATTTCATGGCGTCAAGGTAGCGCAACATATCCGGTTGAGACCGTCAATCAAAGATCCTTCAAAAGGGTAGGTGAGAATATGAAACCTAAGACAATGGGGTTTAATCTGATATTTTTAGTATTGTTTCTATTTATTTTTGTTTTTGAAGCGTATGCGGATAATACCCACGATATTGTGGCCCAAAATTTTCTTAAATATCTTAATTGTGATAAAGAAATCCTTTCTGCCCGAATGATTGAGGCAAATACACTGGACCCGACTCTGGCCAAGATGCCAGTCGCTTATCTGGTGAATCTGAAAGACAGCGGATTTATCCTTATTTCCACATCCGATGAGTTTACCCCTATCAAGGCCTACTCTCTGCATGGTGATTTCGATACCATGCCGGCACCGTTTAAGGAATTTTTGCTTCTTGAAATGGAGTATAACTGCCGTCAAGCCGTTATGTCCGGCACAATAGCGAAAAAAGAGTCCATTAGCGATACCCAACGCCGGTGGAATTTTTTGCTAAACTACGATCAGGCCAGAACCGCGAGTGTATATAACCCGAATACCTACCTGTTGACTACCACCTGGAACCAGGATTATCCGTATAATAAATATTTGCCGGAAATAGATGGCAAAAATGTGGTGGCCGGCTGTGTGAATGTCGCCATGTCCCAATTGATGAAATATTATGGATATCCTGCTGCAGGCACCGGAGTCTATTCTTATGAGTGGAACGCTCAACAGCTAAAGACGATTATTTATCGGCCTTTTAACTGGGACAATATGCCTGATTCCCTTACTGGTGATCTGCACGATTGCCAGGTTGATGAAGTGGCCAGATTAATCAACAATTTAGGTGTTATGAATGAAACCGACTTCAGCTTAGACAATTCCGGGGCCTCTTCAAATTGCACGGGCTTTATCAGAAGTTTTGGATACGCCAGGGACATTATGCAGATGCGCACTGCCGATACTAATCAGGAAACCTTTTTTGATACCTTAAGGGCAGAGATTGATGCCATGCGGCCGGTTCTTCTTTCTTTTCCCGGTCACATGACGGTTGCAGACGGGTATGCATCTGATGAAACCGGCAGGAAGATTCATATCAACATGGGATGGGGGGGGCATAATAATGACTATTATTACCTGGATGCGACCGTTCAGGCGGGCAATTTTATTTTTCAGCCCAACCTGGAGATGCTGTATAATATCAAACCCTGCAATGGCGAGGATTGTACGGAAAACCTCGAAGCAACCGACAGTATTGCGGGTTTGGATATTGCCGGGAAGTTTGACTTTAGCTATGATGTGGATGAATATTATGTTTATTTAAATGGTGACACGGAGATCAGCGGGAACCGGAACGGATACAGTGGCCAGCCGTTTTATATATCTATTTATGACACCCACAATATCAAGCTTGTTTCAAAGAATGAGACGATTGAAATAAATTTAGAGCCTGGAAAATACAGAATTCGAATATCTTTGATAGCTGAGAATGGTTCATTTTACCCCTTGGATGACAAAGATGCCTATACGGTCACGACTATCACGGAAGCGGTATCTCCGGCGGAAAAGACCCTGATTGACGAATCCCTGGACATTGCACCTGTTATCTACAATGAATTTGAAACCATCATGCTGAACACCGGCAATCAGACCCCTTATTGTATGTTAATTGATGCCTGCGATGAAAACGGTGATGCGCTGGTGATTTCGATTGATAGCACAAATATCAACGCCGTTACTGTTGATTTGGATGGGAATGTTCTGTCTATTACTCCCGCCGGCGATGCAGGCGGTCAGGCCACCAAAATTACCGTAATTGCGACCGCAAATGCAAAAACAATTGAAAAATCCTTTGTGGTCATGGTCTCGGATCAAGACGTGGCGTTTGGCAGAAATTTTGATCTTAACGGCATTTTTGAATTCCAGGCGGATTACAACACGCATAAAGTCGTTTTAGATGGCGCATGTAGCATATCCGGCTATAACGGTTATACGAACCAGGCTTTTTTTACCTCTGTTTTGGACGTAGATGAAAATACAATTATAGCGGCAGATGATCAGACGATTGACCACAACTTTGTGCGGGATTTTTATTTCATCGGTGCGTCATTAAAGCAAAATCCTGCCGGTGGCGGTTCATTGTTCAATTATGAGACCACGAATCATGAATATATGATGACCGTGAATTGCCCGGATGCAGATGATAATATAGAGAACCTGGCAGCCCTTTTCGGTATTGACCTGAGCGGTACTCAAAAACCTACGGATCTGGTCATAGATTTAAACGATGACCAGGTAATGGATATGGTGGATACGATTTTATTGTTGCAGGTGCTGTCGGGAGCCCAACCCGGGGCACTGGTGCTATCCGAGGATCTCAACCATGATGGTCAGGTGGATTTAACAGATGTTCTTTTTATGCTTCAGATTATCACGGGTATTCGATAAAAAATAACTCAAACTTGACGGTTTGACTGCGCTAAAGTAACCCTAACCATTATTTTTGCGTTTTTTCCCGGCCAAAAGATTAAAACAATTCCATGAACAACCAAACAGAAAAAACTGTAAACAGGGATTTAAAAACCGGCCAAAAACATCGTTAAAAAGTTAGCCACCGAGGTGTATGGACGCACTCCTGTAACATCGGTGTGAAGCCAAAGTCAAAGCTGTCCTGTTGGTGGCTTAAAGTATAGAAACCACCCCTAATTTTCAGTCCATTTTCTTATGATCTCTTTCGATAGATTTTTCCCTCCATGATAAGAATCTCAGAGTTGTATACGAGGCGGTCGGCAATCGCTGTGGCAACAGTGGTTCCGTCAAAGATGTTTTCCCATTTAACGAACGGCAGGTTTGTCGTAATGAAGACTGGGGGTCAAGTCTGCCCTTGACTCATTTATAATTTTGACAAGCGTCAAGAGCAGACTTGACCCCCAGTCCCCTGTCTTGACCCCCATTCCCCTGTTTCTATCTGCTCTCCCCATCAATAATCAACTGGGCAGCTCGCCACCCGTTAATCTGGGCAGAAGTCATACCATGCCAGGCCTGGGACCAGTTGCTGGCAATAA
>CAZQLG010000095.1:0-9464 GCA_964594105.1 uncultured Desulfococcus sp.
TTGAAGAATGAGGCGTAGTTAGCCTACTCCGCAGTGATGAGAAATGCAGTGCAACGCAGAATTTGGGCTTTTTGTGAAGCCATCAGGGTTGATCATAACCTAATATTATGACACAGTGTAATCCACTTTTCAAACATGGATTTTTATGGTAAGGTTTTAAAGTATTATGGCACATACAATTTGTATCGCAAATCAAAAAGGCGGGGTCGGTAAAACAACCACCGCAGTGAATCTGGCGGCAGCGCTGGCAGTAGCAAAGAAAAAAACCCTTCTGGTGGACTGTGATCCCCAGGCAAATGCCACCACCGGGCTTGGCATTGACAAAAGAAACATTGAAAAATCTTTGTACCATGGCCTTATCGGTCAGGTGGATGCAGCGAGTATCATATGTGAAACCGACGTCAAGAAATTGTCGGTGATTCCATCCAAAACCGAGTTGATCGGGTTTGAAGTTGAAATGATGGCTGATGAAGCCCGGGATAAGGTACTGAGCCGGCTTCTGTCCCAGTGCGCGAACGATTATGATTATATAATCATCGATTGTCCACCGTCATTGAGCTTGTTGACATTAAATGCCATGACCGCCGCGAATGCGATCCTTATTACTTTACAGTGTGAGTTCTATGCGTTGGAAGGCTTGGGCCAGTTGATGCAAACGATCAAGCGTGTTAAGCAGGGATTGAATCCGGGGTTAAGCATCGAGGGCATTTTGCTGACCATGTACGATTCCCGGACAAATCTTTCGAACCAGGTGGCGGATAATGCGGTCAAATATTTTAAAAATATGGTTTTCAAAACCCGTATTCCGAAAACCGTTCGACTGGGCGAAGCACCGAGTTATGGAAAACCGATCATGTTTTATGATCCATCGTCAACCGGTTCAACGAGTTATCTGGCTTTGGCAAAAGAAGTGCTCAATGGTCGTCGGCGTAAGGAGAAGATTGTAATCATTTAAAATTCAGGTAAAGGTTTGCGAATGGTGGCTGGAAAACCAAAATCCAAAGTTAGCGGAGCAAAACAGAAAAAACGGAGAAACACCGGTCTCGGTAAAGGGTTAGATGCGCTTTTTCCGGATATCGGTGTCAATCAGGAAGCATTACCCGGTAATTTGCTGGAGTGTGATGTGGATAAAATTGTTCCGAATCCGTATCAGCCGCGTCGGGCTTTTCCTGAAAATGAAATGATGGAGCTTGCCGATTCCGTCAAGGTTCAGGGGATTCTTCAACCGTTGCTGGTCAGAGCGTCTTCATCCGATGGATATGAACTGATTGCCGGTGAACGCCGTCTGCGTGCGGCTAAGATGGCCGGCTTGTTTAAGGTACCGGTGATCATAAAGAATATCGGTGATACCGAACTCCTGGAACTTTCCATCGTTGAAAATATTCAGCGACAGAATTTAAATCCCATGGAAGAAGCGGAGGCCTATTTAAGGCTGCTGACCGATTTTAAAATGACCCAGGAAAGAGTTGCCCGGCAGGTGGGAAAGAGCCGGTCCGCAGTGGCCAATTTTTTACGCCTGAACCAACTGCCCAATGATATCAAGTCATCCATCAAAGATGGTCTGATTAGTATGGGCCATGCAAGGGCGCTGCTGGGGGCCGAAACATCCGCACTTCAGCGCCAGGCCTGGAAAATAGTTATACTCAGAGGGTTGTCGGTACGCGCAACAGAAGCATTGATCCAGCGGTTAAATTCGGAAAAACAGCGCGTGAAAAAATTGTCAAAGCGGCCGGAAGATATTTATTTTTCAACGATTGAAGAAGATTTGGCCCGACATTTCGGCACCAAAGTGATGATTAAACGGCGGGGACAAAAAGGCAAAGTTGAAATTGAATTTTACGGCAACGATGATCTTGATCGATTGTTGAATATGTTTAAATCAGATTAAAAATGTCTGTTCATCTTATTGTTGACGGTTATAACGTTATTCGCCAATCTTCGGTTATGGCGCCATTGGATCGACAGGATTTACAACTGGGCCGCGAAGCCCTTGTCAATCACCTCGCTGCTTACAAACGCTTGAAAGGTCACAAGATTACAGTGGTGTTTGATGGTGTCGGGGACGCGGTTTTATTTGAAAACAAAGACCGTGAAAAAGGTATTTTGATAAAATTTTCACGGCTGGGGGAAACGGCTGATGCGGTGATTAAACGCATGGTGGCCTCGGAGAAACAAAAAGCCCTTGTGGTGAGTTCCGATCGGGAGATAATTGATTTTTCCGCATCCCAGGGAGCGGCCACAATCGGCGCTGTAGAGTTTGAAGATAAAATGGCAATGGCCGCATTTATGGATTTAAAGGGGATTGACCCGGAATCGGGCGTCGATGACGGGTGGGTATTCACGACCCAAAAAAAAGGCCCGTCAAAACGATTGACCAAAAAAAAGCGGTTGAACAGGAAACGGTTGAAAAAATTATAATGATGGCTTCGAAAAAAAATCAATGTCTATCTTAGTTTTGGGTTGCGCTGTATCCTTCATCGTTCAACGACCATTCGTAGCCTCGCTCCTCCGGATTTGCACGCCTTGCCATATTTTAAAATTGGTGAGTTTTTTTTCTTTGCCATCAGGTTTTGACTTTTAATGAAAATGCTATAACTTAATAAGTGAATATGATTAAATTTTGTATAATCGACGGACAGGGTGGGGGGATTGGCGCCACTATTATTAAAAAACTCAGGGCGAAGTTTGGTGAGTCGTTAGATATCATTGCTCTGGGAACAAACGCCATTGCGACATCACAAATGCTGAAAGCAAAAGCCAATCGCGGGGCATCGGGTGAAAATGCCATTGTACAGACCGTCAAACAGGTGGATCTGATCATAGGGCCCATCGGGATTGTGATGGCCCATTCTATGATGGGTGAAGTAACATCCAAAATGGCTGAAGCCGTGGCGTCCAGTCCGGCAAGGAAAATCCTGCTGCCGCTGTCCCAGGAGAATGTGGTGATTGTCGGTACAGCGGCTATACCGCTGCCGCACTTGATTGATGAGTTGATAGAAAATTATTTAAATAAAATAAACATATAAGGAAGTAAGAAAATGTGTGAAGCCAGTGCTTATGTAATTGACGGAGAGAATCAGGAATTAATTATGGAAGCCGTTGACAGTGTTGAACCTGAAGATGGCGGGTATAAACTGATTAATATTTTTGGTGAACAGAAATTTGTTAAAGGGACGATCCACTCTTTGTCTCTGGTGGATCATAAGGTCTTCTTAACAAAATCCGCTTAACTTCGCCATTTAATACTGTTTACCAGTTTACCAACTCTGTTATGAAAATTACCATCGCCAAAACAGCGGGTTTCTGCATGGGCGTCCGCCGGGCCGTTGAGTTGGCTTTAGACGCTTCCAACCGAACAGATGGTCCCATATACACGTATGGCCCCCTTATCCATAACCCCCAGGTTCTGAATATCCTTGAGGAAAAAGGCATATCTGTTATCCGGCAGATCCCGGAATCAGGTTCCGGAACGGTTCTGATCAGGGCGCACGGCGTTCCCCCGGAAGATCAGAAAAAGTTGAAAAACGCGGGGTTTACCGTTATTGATGCCACCTGCCCCAAAGTCATCAAGGTGCAATCCATTATTGCCAAGCACTCAAAGCAGGGGTATGCGGTCATTATTGTTGGTGACCGTGCGCATCCGGAAGTAATCGGTTTGCTGGGGTATGCCGGTGAAAACGGTTATGTGGCGGAAAACATGGCTTCCCTTAATGCCTTGCCGAAATTTGACAAAGCCATCATCGTTTCTCAGACCACTCAGAATAAAACTTTTTTTGAGGTAGTTACCGAGTGGGCGGAAACCCTTTATCCGAATTATCGGGTGTTTAATACCATCTGTGACTCCACTGAAAGCCGGCAGGAAGATGTGAAGACCCTGGCTGAAAAAGTGGATGCGGTGGTCGTGGTCGGCGGGTATGAGAGCGGAAATACAAAACGCCTGTTTGATATTGCCTTAGATGCCGGAAAGCAGGCGGTTCATATTGAAACCGAAGCGGATTTGGATATCACGCAATTGGGTAATCCCCGGTATATTGCCATCACTGCGGGCGCATCGACACCCAATTGGATTATTAAGCGGGTTTACCGGAAACTTGAAAATCGTATGATGGATAACCGGAGATGTTTTCTGCGGTGGCGATTTTTCATCCATCGGAATCTGCTTCTTTCTAATATTTACCTGGCAATGGGTGCCGGATGTTTCACGTATACTGCGGCCATGCTTCAGGGGATTGCGCCTGCGGTGTCCAGTATATTGATGGCGGTTTTATACCTGCTGTGCATGCATACATTTAATAATCTGGTTGACATTACTTCCGACCGCTACAATGATCCGGACCGGGCCACTTTTTATCAACAGAACCGCAATCTTCTTTCTGTTTTAACCGGTTTATTCGGTGGGGGCGGTTTACTGGTCGCCTACAAGATGGGACCGATGTTTTTATTGCTCCTGTTGTGCATGAGTTTTATGGGGATTGTCTATATTATCAGCCTGGTGCCCCATATCGCTGGCGGGTTTAAGCCAAAAATCAGGGATATTCCCGGATCCAAAACTGTGCTGGTAGCAATGGCCTGGGGAATCGTGACGACAATTGTGCCGGCCCTTGACGGGTTTGGACAGATCCGGCTGATCACCGTGTTGGTTTTTTGTTGGGCGGTCAGTCTCGTTTTTGTGCGGACTGCTTTTTTTGACATACTGGATATGCAGGGCAGCCGTATTGTGGGCAAAGAGACAATCCCTATTTTGCTGGGTGAAAAAAAGACCATGGGGCTGTTAAAGAATTTATCCGGCCTGATGATGATTGTTTTGTGTATTGCCAGCGCCGCTGGGCTTGTTTCAACACTCGGGTACCTGTTGAGCCTCTGTCCGCTGTCCATGCTGATGTTTTTATCTGCCTACGAAGAGGGTGGGATTCCGTCCGGGCTTCGGCAGGGGTTTTTAATGGAAAGCCATTTTATTCTGGCGGGGCTTTTAACCGCCCTCTGGTCCCTGATATAGGATGGCTTCGTAAAAAGCCCAATTTCTGCGTTACGCTTCAGCCTTCGTCACTCAACGACCATTCGTACGCCTCGCTCCTCATGCTTTGCGTGCCTTGAACTTGGGCATTTTTCTTTGCCATCAAGTTTTGAGATGTATAAAGCCTAAACACTTAATATACGACTTGTATTATCTCGGGCCTGAAAAATCACTACGCCTTGTATATGAAACTTTTACCTTCGCCATTCAATCAGAACAAACTTGGATATTGTGTAGGCCGGATTAGCTCGTAGAGCGTAATCCGGCTTTTTTTGTAATAAAATAAATGGTTTTTCCCTTCAACCTTTTCCCTTCAGCCTTCCACCTATTTTCCTAATTTCGGTTCCGTTCCTGCGAGTAATCGTTTGATATTGTCTTTATGACGGATGATGATGGCCAGAGAGATGAACAGCGTGCAAGCAATGATGGCGGGTGATTGATTCATCCAGAAAACACTGATGGGGAGCGTTGCTGACGCAACTACAGACCCTGCGGAAACGCGTTTTGAAACAAGGGTTGTAATGATAAATGAAGCAAGTGCAATTACCAATACAACGGGTGAAATGACCGTAAAACAGCCCGCCGCTGTCGCCACGCCTTTACCGCCGGTTTTAAATTTCAGGTAAACGGGAAACAGGTGTCCACAAAATGCTGAGATAGCGGATAATGCCATCCATATTTCTTTTAATCCATTTTCATTTCCCGGGCTGACAGCTGAGGCAATCAGCACTGGAATGGCCCCTTTTAAAACATCACAAGCCAATGTGGCCAGGCCTATCCCCCATCCGCCGATTCGCCTGGCATTGGTTGCACCGATATTGCCGCTACCGATTTTTCGAAGATCCTGGGATGTAAATATTTTTGCAAAGACCAGTCCAAAAGGAATGGCGCCGATCAGGTAAGCAAAAACGCAAAGACTGATTAAGGTGATTGTCATAGATATTTTTGGCCTTCCTCGCAATGACAGTATAGATCGCTTGTGTGATTTTTCGTGTCTGCCCTGGTAAATTGTGATATCGATTATAGCTAACCCAACATAACAGATCAAGTCATGTGAAATCATTTATTCAAAAGTATCTGTTAAGGAGTTTTTTTTTGGAACCAATAGAAATTCCCATCAATGGTGTTTTGGATTTACATACGTTTAACCCCAAAGACGTTAAGCCGTTACTTTATGACTATATTGACGCATGTCGTGAAAAATCGATTTTGTCTTTGCGAATTATCCACGGAAAGGGCGCCGGGATATTGAAAAAACGGGTCCAGGGGATTTTAAAATCGCATCCCAATGTGGTTTCCTTTACTGATGCGCCATTGCAAGGCGGTGGGTGGGGGGCGACATTGGTGGAGTTGAAAAAGATTTAAAAGAATGGAAACAATTGATAAAAAAATATTTACCGCCCTGTTTTTTTCCCTGTTTGTCGCCGTCACCGGCGTGGGCATTGTGGTTCCGTTATTGCCGGTCTATGCTCACAGTCTGGGCGCCAGCGGTTTCTATATCGCGCTGATTTTTGGCGGATTTTCTTTGACCCGGACGGTTTTTCTTCCCTGGTTCGGAAAATTATCCGATCAGAAAGGGCGAAAACCGTTTATCACGTTCGGTCTTTTTTCTTATTTTATTATTTCCGTGGCATTTATTTTTTTTCAGGACATCAAAGGGCTGGTTTTGCTTCGCGCGATTCAGGGGATTGCGTCGGCCATGATTATGCCGGTTGCCCAAGCGTATATCGGGGATATTACCCCGAAAGGCAAAGAAGGCCTTTCCATGGGCATGTTCAATATGTCGATATTTTTAGGGCTTAGTATCGGACCGTTGCTGGGGGGCGGCATCAAGGATTATTTCAGTCTCCAGGCCGCATTCGGTGCGATGGCGGCATTGTCTTTTGCCGCATTCTGTTTAAGTTTTTTCTTTTTACCCTCTACGCCGGACGAACAAACCGTTATTAAGGTTTATCAGCCCACTCCATGGGGACGTCTGTTGCGGGATCGGGATATTGTCAGCATTTCATTTTTTCGATTTGTGTATACCACCTGTATAGGGATTATCTGGGGTTTTTTGCCGGTTTATGGTGATATGAATTTTTCGCTGTCAAGCTCAGCCATAGGTATCCTTGTTATTATGGGTGTCTCTGTCAGCGGGTTGATGCACATTCCTATGGGGGCGCTTGCTGACAGAATGGATAAGCGGGCCCTTGTTATTATCGGCGGCGTGATAACCGTTGGGGCCATATTGCTGGTGGGAAAGGCGGATGGATTTTGGGGATTGTTTTGGGCAAATGTTATCTTTGGCATTGGCGGAGGGATTTCCATGCCCGCCTTGATGGCGCTGGCGGTTATCAGCGGCAATAAAAACGAAGCCATGGGTGCGGTCATTTCATTGATCACGGTTGCCCATAGCCTGGGGATGTTTTGCGGGTCATTGTTGGCCGGTATCATTATGGATATTTTTAAACTGCAGTACGCGTTTTATTTAGGGGCTTTCATTATGGCCGCAGGAACCATCGTGTTTATTTTAGCCATGTGTACCGGTAAGGGAACGGTCACAAGGGCGAGTTAATATTTATGAAGACGGGCGAGAAAAAAATGTCGTGATTGTCGATGATTTTATATGATTTTTTTCAATCCTTTTTTTATGCGAATTCAAGCGCCGTCTCTTCTTTTTCAAGATACTCATCAAAGGAAAGCCTTCGGTCGATGAATCCTTTTGAAGAAAATTCCACGATCCGATTGGCAAGTGTTGCGATAAACTCGTGATCATGGGAGGAAAAAAGAATGATTTCCGGAAACGCGATCAGGCTTTCGTTCAGCGCTGTGATCGATTCAAGATCCAGATGGTTGGTGGGTTCATCTAAAACAAGTGCATTGGCACTGGTCAGCATCATTTTACAAAGCAAGCAGCGAACCTTCTCCCCGCCAGAAAGGACTTCCGTCTTTTTGACCGCTTCTTCTCCGGAAAAGAGCATCCGGCCCAAAAATCCCCTGGAAAAGGTCTCTCCCTCATTATGGTACTGGCCCAGCCACTGAACGATATTCATGTCATTGTCAAAAAAACTGCTGTTTTCTTTGGGAAAATAGGCGTGACTGATGGTCTGCCCCCAACGGAAACTGCCGCTGTCCGGTTTCATTTCACCGGACAAAATCTGGAAAAGCGTGGTTTTGGCAAGGGTGTTTCCCCCGACAAATGCGATTTTATCGTTTTTATTGACAACAAGGCTGAAATTATCCAGCACTTTGATGCCGTCGATGGTTTTGGAGATATTTTCAATTTCAAGGATTACATTTCCGCAGGCTCTTTCCGGCTTAAAACTGATAAACGGATACTTTCTGGAAGATACGGGCAGTTCATCAATGTTCAGTTTTTCAAGGAGTTTTTTCCTGGATGTGGCCTGTTTTGATTTGGAAGCATTGGCGCTGAACCGCAGTATAAATTTTTTCAGTTCATCTGCTTTATCCGTCATCTTCCGGTTCTCATTTTGTTTTTGTTTCACAATCAGCCGGCTGGCCTGATACCAGAAGTCGTAATTGCCCACAAATACCTGGATCTGGCTGAAATCAATATCCGCAATGTGGGTACATACCTGGTTCAGAAAGTGGCGGTCATGGGAAACTACAATCACCGTATTTTTAAACCTGGAGAGAAACGCTTCCAGCCATGCAATGGACTGTATATCCAGATGGTTGGTGGGTTCATCCAGAAGCAGAACATCGGGATTGCCGAACAATGCCTGGGCAAGCAGCACCCGCACCTTGTCCGTGCCTTCGAGTTCTTTCATTTTTTTCTGGTGATGCTTCTCGGAAATTCCCAGGCCGCTCAGCAGAACCGCTGCATCGGATTCCGCTTCATATCCGTCCATCACGGCAAATTCCGATTCGATTTCACCGGACCGGATGCCGTCTTTTTCTGAGAAGTCCGGTTTGGCATACAGCGCTTCGCGTTCTGCCATCAGTTTAAACAGATATTCATGACCTAATATAACGGTATTAAGCACGGTTTCTTCATCATATTTAAAATGGTCCTGCTGGAGAACGGCAATCCGCTCACGGGGTCCTACAGACACATTGCCTTTGTCCGGATCAATTTCGCCGGACAGAATTTTTAGAAAGGTGGATTTTCCGGACCCGTTGGCCCCGATCAATCCATAACAGTTTCCCGGAGCAAATTTTATATTCACGTCTTTAAAAAGCACCCGCTTCCCGTAGGAGAGGGTAAGGTTGACTGCACTTATCATAACTTTTAATAATTTCCTTATATCATAATAAAAAAGCCGCAGAGGCAATCTCCCCTGCGGCAGAATCGAACGAATACATATATACTATTGTTGTTTTCACTGCAAGACAAATTTTGATGGCGTCGTAAAAAGCTTTTCATGGTGACGAGTCACCACTGTACGAGAGAATAACTTGTCAATCATTTCAAAAGATTATGGACGAGTTATTTGGAAGTGTTCCC
>CAZQLG010000096.1:0-9370 GCA_964594105.1 uncultured Desulfococcus sp.
CGCAGTGTGAGTTTCGTATTCATATTTCACCTCAATTAAAATTGACGTATAAAAACAATAATAGTATACGTCGTTAAAATTATTTTGTCAAGGATGCTTTGCGGGGGTTTCCTTTACGGACGTGGCTTAAACCGACAGTAATGCAAAATTTTTCCGCAATGAAGAATATCGATAATTTACTTTTTTCTCCCTGCGCTGTACCTATTTATTTTTAATAAAATTTTTTGTATTTTTTTTTAAGCTAAAAATAACCATTATCAGCCGTAACGAAAAAATGGAATTTATGTTTATAAATGAGCATTTTGAACCGAATTCCAAGGCCGTATGGCCAAACGCAATAGTTTTTCAGCCCCCTGCCAATACGATCTGTAGCCGGTGTCCGGCAAACGCCACAATATCACCCGGGAAAATTTTTTTCCGTTTTCGGGTTTCAGTTTCGCCGTTGACCGTCACCAGACCGTCGGCAATCACAAATTTGGCCTCGCCGCCGCTGGCCACCAGATTTTCCATTTTCAGAATTTTGTAAAGCGCGACAGGCGATTCATGGACACCCACCGTCGTGATGTTCTCCGGTGTATCTTTATTCATAAAAGCCCTTCAACCTTTCAACCGTGTCTGTTAAATCGGCACTTTATCCACCGATTCCGCCGCCATGTCAATGGAATCATGTGCCGGATTGCCGAGAACCGGCACAATGGAAACAACCGCGCCGCCCACCCGCATGGGGACGGTTAAAATTTTTGTCAACACACAGCCGCTCAAAAGCGACATCACCACCAAAAACATTAAAAATCTAATAACTTTCATAAAAATCCCTTTCACCAGATATTGTAATAAGTCAAAAAAATAAACTATTATTCATCACTTAAAAGGTTGTTGAAAAACGTTATGAGCGCAGACCAAAGCTAAAAGAATGGACAAGGCAAAATCCGGGAAAAAGCGGAGTTTATGTCTATAAATGAACAATTTGAGCCAAATTTTAACGCCGTATTAACAAGCGCAATAGTTTTTCAGCAGCCTGTCAGGCTGCCCGTTTTGCCTCGATTTGTTCAAGCAGCGCTTCAAGTCTGGTGAATGTGGATTCCTTACTGTACTTTCGGGCATCCGCATGATCCACATCAATCATCACCGACGCTATCCCAAACTGGTCCATCATCAATTTCTGCTGATCCAGCTGGGTCACGGAATACGGTTTGCAGCTCCGGTTACTGGCAAACACAATTCCGTCAATGTTCAATTCTTCTATAACTGTCTGCATGGCTTGCCCTCTTAGTTTCATTCCGTGAGGGCACATATAGCAATTCTGGGTCCGGGCGCAATATTCCAGGGGATCTTTGCCGTCAAAGGCATATAAAGCAAAACTGCCTTCCACGGTTCCGATACATGACGTGTAAGTAGCGCCTACAATATTGGCACCGAGTTTTGCAAGGCTGCCGGACATGTCCCTTAACTGGTGCCACGGCGCAATATTGTCCCAGAACAGGCGATATTTTTCATCCGGCACAGGGAATTGGCCATCTTTCACCCGCTGTTCGGTCTCGTCTGCCAGCAATTTATAATGGTCCACAAATTGCAACGTGCCCCGGGCCACTAAAAACGGTGCCATCTGCACAAACGAATCAAATGCCGTGATGCCGGACGGTCGCTGTTGGGCAAAGCTTAAAAACCGTTTCCAGTGAACAACACCTTCACTGGTATTGGAGACAGCCGAAAGGGCCTTGTCCATGTCAAATTTCTGGCCGGACATTTCCTCAATGGTGCGGATCAGGTCGTTAAACTGCTGAATAATATATTTCCGGTCTTTTTCTTTCTGGGGTTCATAGCAGAACGGCACATCAATGACAAAATGCGGAACCCCCATCCGTCGATGGTGCACATCAAACCATTTGACGAGCAGGGAACAATTATTGTTATCCGACACCAGCAGGTCCGGCTTCGGCAGCCCGAATGTCGGAGAATCCTTGCCCCCGTCAGCCACGCTCCCGATATCAATCCGCGCATAGGAGCAGAGATCCATGGAATAACCCATTTGTTCGGCCTTTTCACACTGGAGCACGCCGACCCCTTTGGCGGCAGTCAATGCTGCGTGGCTTTCCGGTACCCCGTACACCACATTTTCAAATCCAAGGAACAATTCCGCTGGAACATTAATGGCAATCCAAACGACAAACGCACCATGGGCCGCTTTGGCATGCAAATCCATGTATGCATCACCCACCACCTTGCTCAGATTCCTGCCCGCACTGGTTTTTTCCTTTTTCGCCATAAAAAATCCTCTTTCCTGAATTCCGGTGGATTACGCTTCGCTAATCCCCCCTACAATATTATGCAGGTTGTTTGTTTTTCAGCAACCGCGCAATTCAGCTTTTGAGGAGTTCCGCAAACGCACTGATCCTGGAATTATGGGCAGATGTCTGCGCATCATCTTCAATGGCGATTTCAACTTCCAGTGTTTGAACCCCTTTATCTCTTAACTGCTGAACCAGATGCGGAAACTCAAAATACTCGTATTCACAAAATTTTTCCCCAATAAAAATAACGCCTTTGGCCCTGGTTTTTTCCACCAGGCCGAACAGGGAAGTGGTCCGCCGGTCTCCGGTATACAGCAATGTCGGACATGGAAAATGCTGATAGTAAAAATCCAGAAAATAAGCAGCCGGGTCTTCTCTGGTTTCCGGCATACTGGCATATGAGCGGCCCAACGACGCGATATCATTTCCTACAATCTGCAATCCGGAGGATTCAATTGAATTAATAACGGATGGTGGCGGCGGCAGGATACCACTCAGGATCACCCCGGGCCGGCTATCTTTGTCCGCTAAAAATGCGGGGTCATCTGAAAAATCATCAATTAATGACTCAAGCAGCCGGGCCTGCTCATCAATCGTTGAAAACCTGCATTCGTGGATTGCGTCGGCAAAATTTAAAAACCGCAAATGTCCTTTTGCCACCCTGTTTTCCGCCCTTGTCATCAGATTTCGGATATGTTTAATTTGCTTGACGGCCTCGACAAATTTATCCTTTGAAAAAGAAACATCAAACCGCTCTTCCAGTTCTTCGATCAAATGATTAATTTCATTTTTAAAATACGCAGAGGCATCTGTTTGTGAAGGCAATACCATGGGGATATGCACTTTAATCAACGACAACGCATGGCCATTTGTTTCCGATTTTTTTTCAATAATTTCCGGCAGGTTTCGCAAGGTATCGCAGGCATTGTACATAAACAAACCATCCAGCAGACCGCTGGTGTTTGATAAAACAAATTCCGTTAAATGCCGAGCCACCGAGCAGGTATAGTTCTGAAGGTGTTGATCACTTTCCGTGGTATCTGTAACCGTACCGCGCAATCCCCACAGCACCACCGGCACCAGATCCATGGCATAAAATAATTCCAAAGGCGGATACAGTGGAAAACACCCGATTATTTTTCGGCCGTCTTTTTTCAACAATTTCAGCTTTTTATTGATATCTATCTTCATACTCACCGGACCGCTCCTTAACAGGTTTAACCAGCAGGTGCCCATTCCAAAATTCATTGAATTTACCGCAACGGCGGATGCCCTGTGTATATCCGGCCGGTATTGTCAGGACAAATTTGCAGCTTCGTAAAAAACAACCCCCACCCGGTCGATATGTTCAATTAAATCAGAATTAGACAGTTGGTGGGATATGGAAATATCAAAGGTCATACGGTGTCAAACTCTCAAAACCATCTTCGGTGATCAGATAGGTCTGCTCAAACTGGGCGGAAAGTTTCCGGTCACAGGTAATGGCCGTCCAGTTATCGTCGGCAACAAAAAGATCGGCTTTCCCCAGGTTAATCATCGGCTCCACGGTAATCACCATTCCCGGAATCAGAACGATGCCATCGCCTTTTTTGCCGTAATGCGGCACATGGGGCGCTTCGTGAAAATCAAATCCCACCCCGTGCCCGACAAATTCCCGGACAATAGAACATTTTTCACCTTCCGCATATTTTTGTATGGCCCACCCGATATCACCAATGGTATTCCCGGGCACCAACATTTTCATGGCCGCCTTTAAGCTTTCCGCAGCCACGCTGACGATTTTTTTTGCCTCCGGCCCGGGCGTTCCGACAAAATACATTTTGCTGGCATCCGCGTAATAACCGCCATATATATGCGTAATATCCACATTAATAATGTCACCATCTTTTAAGGCACGATTTTCAGGAATCCCGTGGCAGATTACCTCGTTGACAGATGTGCAGATGCTTTTTGGAAACCCCCGGTAGTTTAACGGCGCCGGTATGGCGTTGTTTTTAATGGCAAATTCATGGGCAATGGTATTCAATTCATCCGTTGTGATGCCCTCCTTGATATTTTCTTCCATTAAATCAAGCGTTTCTATTACAAGACGCCCGGCCGTTCGGATGCCTTCAACATCTTTGGGGTGTTTCAAACGAATATCATATTTCTGCTGGTATAATTTTTCAAGATTCACCGGTTTAGGGTTCTTTGCATTCAAACAACATCGTTTATATTTTTTCCCGCTTCCGCACGGACATGGATCATTACGCCCGATTTTTATTTTATCGTTTTTGAGCATCATGCTTAAAACATCTCCTTTGTTCAACAATAACCGGTTTGTCATTTAGGTGTTCCGGCCTGAATAATTTCAAAATTTAAAACGCTCAGCTTAGGTATAAATAAAATAATTACTATAAAAGATAATATCCGGGTGTCAAGTAATGGATTGCGTATCAGGCCGGGATTTGGTATAAATAACAAACTTTCTGTCCGATAAGACGCACCACTGAATCAACCAAAGGAAATAAAATGGGATCCAAAACAGACGAACTGATCTTAAAAACCGCCAAGGAAATCGTCGTCAAATTTATAGAAGTGGGGAATATTTCACCCACCAGTTTTCATGACCATTTCCGAAATATCTATAATACCGTTGAAAAATCCGTACGCGAATCCGCAGCTGAATTCGATCCTTCCGGAAAATCAAAATAAAAAACGGCTTAAAAACCCGAGTTAGATGACAAAGAAAAAAACACACCAATCATACAAAATTGGCAAGGCGCGCAAAGCCTGAGAAACGAGGCGTACGAATGTACGTTGAGTGACGAAGGCTGTAGCGCAACGAAGGAATTGAGATTTTTACAAAGTCATCGGACAACCCAAATTTCTCACTGGTCTGATTCGTTCATATGTAAGGCATAAGCGGTGAAGCTGTAGCTCGGCTACCGCGATCCGATTATAACGCAGCAGATGAGCGAATCAGGCCGGTGAGATTAATGGGCTTCGGCCCAATCCTTCCCCACTGCCACATTCACCTTTAGCGGCACTTTAAATTCCCATATATTTTCCATTATTTGCTTACCCATTTGCTTTATCGTATCCAGTTCGTCAGGCGGTACTTCAAATACGATTTCATCATGGACCGAGAGCAGCATTTTTGACTGCAACCCATTTGCAGATAAGGCGGCATCCACTTTTATCATTGCCAGCTTAATCAGGTCTGCCGCCGTCCCCTGAATTTTTGTATTCACTGCTGTGCGCTCGGCAAATCCACGGATATTGGCATTTTTACTGTTAATATCCGGCAGCATCCGCATCCGCCCCAGTTCCGTGGTGGTCAGCATTGTCTGCCGGGCGGTTTCAATAGTGGATTCAATAAACCGCTTAACCCCTGAATATCTTTTAAAATAATGGTCAATATACGTCTTCGCCATTTTCTGGCTGATTTTAAGCTCTTTGGACAGGCTAAATGCGCTCATGCCATACATAATACCAAAATTGATCACCTTTGCCTGCTGCCGGAGTTCATTGGTAATCATTACGGGAAGCGCCTGAAACACTTCAGAGGCGGTCCGGGTATGAATATCCTCATCTTTCATAAACGCGTCAATTAATATTTCATCATCAGAATAATGGGCCAGCAAACGCAGTTCAACCTGGGAATAATCCATGGCTACAAACGACCAGCCGTCCTTTGGAATAAATGCGCCACGGACTTTTCTGCCTTCTTCCGTACGGATGGGTATGTTCTGTAGATTTGGATTGGAGCTGCTCAATCGGCCGGTGGCGGTCACCGTCTGATTATAAGACGTATGGATCCTGTCTGTTTCTGGATTTATCAGTTCAAACAGGGCATCCACATAGGTAGATTTCAACTTTGCCATAGACCGGTGCCGTAACACCAGCGCCGGCAGCTCATGATGGTCCGACAGGGTGGTTAACACATCAACATCCGTTGAATAGGCGGTCTTTTTTTTCGTCTTTTTCTGCACCGGAAGCTTAAGCTTGTCAAAAAGGATTTTACCGAGCTGCTGGGACGAGTTAATATTAAATTCTTCTCCGGCAACCGAATATATCTGCTGTTCCGTCTGTTCCAGAGCAAAGGCAAGGTCTTTGGATAACTCTAAAAGCCGGTCTTTGTCCACCCGGATACCGGCCATTTCCATTCTCATCAGCACCGGGATCAGCGGCATTTCAACGGTTTCAAACAGCCGGGTCAACCCTAAAGATTCCAGCATGGGCTTAAATTTTTCATAGGCCATCAGAGTGATATCCGCATCCTCACACGCATAGGGAACCGCTTTTTCAAGATCGACCTCACTAAAATTATTAATCTTTTGATCATTATCACTGGCCGTTACGTCCTTATAGGAAATCGTCTTATGATCCAGAAAATCCAGGGCAATCTGGTCCAGGTTATGTGCCCGCTTTTCCGGATTGATCAAATAAGATGCCAGCATGGTGTCAAACATGACGCCAGACAGGTTGATGCCATGTCTTTGCAGGACGGTCCAGTCATACTTTATATTCTGGCCGATTTTTTTAATGTCCGGATCTTCCAGAACCGGTTTTAACCGGTTTACCGCATAATCCAGCGTCAACTGTTTGGGTACTCCCGGATACACATGGCCGCAGGGTATATAAAACCCTTCATCCGGGGAAACGGCAAAAGAAAGCCCGACCAGTTTTGCTGCCATGGGGTCCACAGACGTTGTTTCCGTATCAACCGCAAAAACGCCGACGCGTTTTAATTTGTCAATCAACTCGTTTAAAGACATTTCATCCAGAATCGACTGATATGTTTTTTGCGACAAATCCGTGGATATGGGATATGCTTTTTGGAGCTGACGGAACTCGAGTTCCTTAAAAAGATTGGCCAGCTTCAGATTATCCGGTGCTGTCCGCTGAAATGCTGAAATATCAATGGGAATGGGCACGTGCGTATTTATTTCTGCAAGTTCCCGGCTCATAAATGCCTGTTCTTTATTATCAATCAGTTTTTCCCGCTGTTTTGCTGCCTTGACCTGATCAATTTGATCATAGAGCTGTTGCATCGTAGAAAACGATTTCAAGAGGGTAATAGCTGTTTTGGGACCGATGCCCGGAACACCGGGAATATTGTCCGCCGAATCACCGGCCAGCCCCAACACATCCAGCATCTGAGAAGGCTCAAGGCCGTATTTTTCAAACACCGCATCCCGGTCAATTATTGCGTCCTTCATCGGATCCCATATGGTAATTTTATCCGTCACCAGCTGCATAAAATCCTTGTCACCGGTTACCATAATAACATCAAACCCTTTCTCAACAGCCTTTTGGGCAACCGTCCCGATCAGGTCATCGGCTTCATATTCAGGCATTTCATAAATCGGTATATTGAATCCGGCGGTGACTTCTTTGATATATGGAATCTGAACCGCCATGTCATCTGCCATGGGCGGGCGGTTGGCTTTATAGTCAGAATACATTTTATGACGAAACGTCGGGCCTTTGCTGTCAAAAAACATGGCCACATATTCCGGCGCTTTATCTTCAATGAGCTTGATCAGCATTCGCGTGAATCCAAATACGGCGTTGGAAGGGAATCCTTTTGAGGTGGAAAGACTCCGGACGGCATGATATGCTCGATGAATATAAGCCGTACCATCGATCAGGTAGACCGTTTTGTGCTGTGTCATAAGTTTATAATTCTTTCAAGTTCTTTAAGGCTCGTGATATGATAATCACCGGCCAGAGAAGTGTTATCATAAGCCGCCAGTGGCACACCGGCGGCTCTGGCGGCCAGGTCATCCAGTTCCGAATCGCCGACATACAGCATTTCATCCGGGGCAACATGAAAATATTCCAGCACCCGAAGCAACGGGTCCGGGTGCGGCTTAGGATGGGGGACATCAAGTGCGGTGACAACCAGATCAAAATACGCTGCAATACCATGCACGGCCAAAACTTTATGCATGGTATCCATCCGGTTAGTTGCCACGGCAAGCTTAAGGCGTCCGGTATATTTTTTTAAAAGGGGAATCAGGTCAGGTTCTATTTCCATATACTGCAGGTAGGGACCATATCCGGTCTGTTTCCTCAATTTTTGGGCGGCCTCAAAACTGTGCGGGTCGGGAAAAAGGTAGGCAATGGCTTCATCCACGGTATGCATTTGCGCATAGGAAAATTGATCGGACGTCAGGGGAGGACGCCCGAAATGACTTAAAAGATCATTATAATATGCTTTATTTGCTCTTTCAGTGTCAAACATGACACCGTCGCAGTCAAATGTTAAAACTTTTATTGGATGCATTAAAATAAACTATTGGGCTGCTGCTTCGGGTTCATTTTCAGGAATGACGCGGATGTCTTTTTCTTCGGGATTCAGATCTTTCAATTTTTCTATGTTCCCGGACACAATGATACTAATTGGTTTTTGATCCGTCCGGTCGGTAATCATATTAATTTTATCATAATACCGGCCTTCAGTTTTTCTAATATTTTCAATCACAATTTCATAGCCTTTTTTACCGTCGCTCGCCATTTCTTTTAATGAATATTTGAGATCAATGCCTTTGAGCGCATTTACCTGTAAAATCTTAAATACTTCATTTTTTTCAGGAATAATTAAAACCGTCTGGGAAATACTTTCCCCCACGATTCCCTTTAAAAAAACCTTGCTGGGTTTGATTGTTACAAACTTTTTTACTTTTCCCAAAAGCTGCAACGTAATTTTTCTATTTTTCGGATCATTGGTGTACACTTTAATGCTTTTTTTCAGTAACCGGCCGCCATGACCTTTTGTTGACAGCTTGAATGTAATGGTATCCTCACCACCGGGAGGAATTGGCTTCTTTGGTTTAGAAACCGTTGAGCACCCTCATCCGGCTTTGATCTCTTTAATTTCAAGATCCGCATCACCCTTGTTCTGGATTTTAAAATCATGGATGACATCTGTTCCATCATATATTGCACCAAACTCAAAAGAACCATTTTCAACAACCGCCACGGGGGCACCTTCGTCAGCCTGAACCGGCGCCAGAAAACCAATAACGGAAATAGATACGATCAACAGGATTAAACAAAATCGTTTCCACATAAAACGCTCCTTTAATATT
>CAZQLG010000097.1:0-9349 GCA_964594105.1 uncultured Desulfococcus sp.
AGGGAGAGGATGACATCCGTCAAATTGATGTTGCCGTCGCAATTGATATCTCCATATCTATCAGTAGGATCAATGATAGTCCTCCAAATTTGACCGCCCTTATCTACGTTTTCTGTTCCGGCATATAAATAATCACCGAAGACTAAAAGACCTGAAATTACATCATTATTAGAATCTCCAAAACCATCCGGATTAATCTGGTTCCAAGTTGTTCCATCTAAGGATCGCCATATTTCAGCTCCGGTATTATCGTTTTCAGCCGCAACATAAAGGTAGCTGTTAGCAGCAATTTTAATTTCAATGTCTTCATTATTGCTATCACCAAATCCATTAGAAACCACGTTCTTCCAAGTTGTACCATTTGAACTTCTCCATATTTGTCCCCCTGTCTTTTCATTCGTAACTGAAGCATATAGATAATTATTAAAAATAATTTCTGGGGAGATATCATAATTATCACTATCTCCAAAGCCATCAGTATTAACTTGATCCCAATTTATGCCATCCGGACTTCTCCAAATCTCGCCACCTGTAATAACATTCCAAGTCCCTGCATACAAATACCCATCCAAAACTACTCTTGGGAATATATCTCCATTATTGCTATCCCCAAAACCATCTGTGTCAACTTGGTTCCATGTTGAACCGTCCGAGCTTCTCCAGATTTCACCGCCTGTTGTTTCATTTTCAGTTCCTGCATACAAATAATCATTGGAAATCACATCTGGATTTGTATCTTCATTATTGCTATTACCAAATCCATTAGAAACCACTTTCTGCCAAGTTGTACCATTTGAACTTCTCCATATTTCGCCCCCTGAATGTTCGATTGATTTCGATCCATATAGGTAGCCATCAAAAACAATGTAAGGTATAACATCAACATTACTATCAACCATTACCCAAGTAGTGCCATCTGAACTTTTCCAAATTTTTCCAGCATCAGACGTTTCACCATAAGCATTAACATATTCAGAACCGACATAAAGATAATCTTTAAAAACAATTGATGGAATAACTTTTCCAGTTTGAGCATCTCCAAAACCGTCAGTATTTACCTGGTTCCATATAAGAGATTCTCCATTTGTATAAACTATAGTTCCTTCGAGCACCCGGAAGTTGTCAAAATAGGCATCACCATTGTTATATGCGGCATTTTCATCATTCCAAAAACCAAATGTTACCGCCACTGAATCGCGATTCCAATCACCTTTTAATAGCCCTCCGAAAACCCAATCACCATTCTCTGGATTTTCTGTGCGCATGTATCCATTAATGCTTAAATAAAGAAGGTCACTTGAGGAATTATAGGAGATATAAAATATACCATCATTTACTGTTCGGGGTATATCATGATCATAAAATTCAAAGTCATTTGTTGATCCATCGCAGATAAATTCAGGCTCGCCCGTATCATCTTTTCTTTCTACGCTCAGACCTATAAACGTTTCATCTATCATGCCTGGAAGAGTGATCGCAAAAAAAAGCCCAGCATCTCGTGCTAAGTTTAAATGATGCCAATCGATCTGCATAGAAAAATTCTGGGACGTTGATAATAGCCATTGATTTGAGATGCAAGCGGCTTCAGCTTCAGACATTTCAGCTATCGCTCTTGCTTCAAGATGCTGATTTGTTTCTTCTAACCAGACCTTTGTTGGGACATCCTCAACTAAATCCCACAAATCTCCAAGAGTATTGTCATTGAAGTCATCTGTAGGCAACTGGTCAGCCTCGATGGTTGCTGCTTGAAATGAAATAATGAAAAAAAATAAGAAACTAATTATTAACGGCAATGTGTGTTTGTCTGATACTCCTGATTTCATAATCCTCCCCTTGTAAGGTATGTTATAAAAACAGATATTAAATCCAAATTATTAACATTTATGAGAACATTAAATTTATTAAATTGTCAATAAGGCAAAGAATGATTTGGATTGACAACCCTACAAAAAAATTGGATTTGGAAAAGTCTTTTAAAAACTGAGATGAATGAATAGTGTTCACCACTATAATTTAACCCCCCACTGCATCTTGCAATAGCAAGTCAGTACACCAAAAAAAAATAGCCAACCACAATATGTAGCGTTTCACCGTATCTCATTTTTATTGATGTTCCCTCAAAATATCAGGAAAAAATTCAAGCATCTTTTTTGGGACCATCACCGATTAAAAAAATTCAATTCCGGTTTTTTATCAATAATTTTTTGAGAATACAGACGAGAAAAAAATTCCTTCAGGCATTCAAGTTCCGGTGTACTCATACTGTAATACATACTGTTAAAATAGGTTTCGGACAAATCAGGATCAATACCGATTTTGTCAGCCGACTGCCGGGCAATATCCGATATATGGCGCAGACCTTTTTCTTTAGAGGTCTTCAACTCTGATAGAACTGATGAGACTTTATCCGGATATTTTTGCGCATAGGATTTTCTGACTGCCCAGACACCAAAAACAAACGGCAGACCGGTCATTTGATTCCATATCTCACAAAGATCGAACACATGCTCAAAATCATTTTCCCATTTATTTTTTAATGCCGCATCCCCGATGACCAGCCCGGCCCCGGCAGCATCTAATATATCATCAGATGCTTTGACTTTTCCCTTTTGAAACACCGGAGAAAGTCCTTTTAATGAAAAAATCAGTTTTAACAGATCAACGGCTGTGGCAGATTCCTCGGTCAGCAGGATGGTTTTTTCATGGAGTTCTTCACAAGAATAGCGACTAGCCAGAAGCACACTCAGCACTTTACCATAGCAGGAAATTGACAGGTCCGGCAGAATCAGCCACTGATCTGAATGCCTAGCAACCGCGGATGTAGAAACAGAACTGATATCCAGTTCATTGTTTGAAAGCATTTGATTTAATACAGCCGGCGGCCGGCTGATCACCTGCATACCGGCAGGTATCGGTTCATGGTCAAACTGATAATAAACCGGATCCACATTGATGTAACTGATCCGCCCGATTTTTATTTCATTATGTTTATCATCGGTCAATTGATGAATTTTGTGCATAGTAAAAATCCAAATTTAAGCGGTTTTAAGTCGACTGATAATTAAAAAATAACACTGATTTTCTCTTCAAAATCCGAAGACACAATTGATCCAAGAATACTTTTCGGGTTGTTTGCTTTAATGGGCACATAAATCATTTTTGCATTTTGTCCTGGAATCAGACTACCAAACTGATTTTTAAAGCCCAATGCTGCCGCACCGTTGACAGTTGCCATGGCGATAATGTCTCCTGGTGAAATATCCGCAAAAGATTGTGACAAAAACTTCATTTCATCAAACAGGCTCAACGAATCATTACTTGCCAGACTATCGGTGCCCAGACATAATTTCAATCCGGATTTGAGCATCAAGGGGACATCCGGCAGCTGTTTATGAAGAAACATGTTGCTTCTCGGACACAGGCACACATTGACTTTTTTTTCAGATAGTATGTGAAAATCTTTTTTATCTGCAAACACCAGGTGAACGGCCAGTGTTTTTTCGTCTAAAAGGCCCAGTTGGTCCGCATATTTTACCGGACCGGCACCCGTTAATTTCATGCCTGAAACATCAATTCCCCGTTGATTCAAAAAATCCGCCCAAGCGCCTTTTCCTGTGGTTAAAAACGCGACTTCATCTTCTGATTCCGCCAGATGGAGACTAAAGGGAAAGCCATTTTTTCTGGTAATGGATTTTAATTTGATCAATAAATCAGAAGTAGTGGTATGGGGTGCATGCCCGGCGAGGGAAAGTGATTTGTCTGTATTTATTTTTTCACATGCAACGTCGTTTGCCGTATTACTTCCCAAAAATTCTTTAAACTGAACACCAGAAATTTTTGAATTTAAAAAAGGCTTTTCACTTAACCCTGTACTGGCAATATCGCCAATAACCAATGAACCGGAATTTATCAGCGCGTCAATACCCGCAAGAAAACCATCCGATATTTTTTTTTCGTCAGCTTGATCTCTGCTTTCAATAACGGATTTTACCCAGTTAATAAAACCTGAGGCAGTATTTGTTTTATTTTTTAAAGCAGATAATTCAAGGTGGGTGTGCGCATTGACCATGCATGGCATCAGAACCCCGGGGCCATGGTCGATAAACTGTTCGCTTACGCCACCTCCCCTGCCCTGACCGACATCAACGATTTTTCCGGATTCCGTCTTTACAAACCCGTCCTTGACAATATTATCCGGATCAATGAGAACCCAACCAGCCCGGTGGGTTATTGAAAATGGTTTAATATTATTTTTTCGAATCAATGACATTGTAAAAACAATCCCTCTGCCGCGCCGCATAACCGGCATTTTCAATCAAACGAACAATTTCAGACTGAGGCAGACGAAATTTAACACCGGCGGCAGCCACCACATTTTCTTCCATCATGGTACTGCCAAAATCATTGGCCCCGAACGCCAGGCCGAGTTGTGCAATTTTATCGCCCTGGGTCACCCATGATACCTGAAGATTGGGGATATTATCCAGCATCAGCCTGGAAATTGCGAGAACTCTAAGATATTCAACAGCAGTGGTTTTTTTAACATGAATGCGGGTATTATCCGGTTGAAAGGTCCAGGGAATAAAGGCGGTGAAGCCGTTGGTTTCATCCTGAAGCGTTCTCAGTTTCAGCCAATGTTCAATAATATGGGTTTTATCTTCGACATGACCAAACATCATGGTGGCGGTTGTTTTTAAACCTAAATGATGAGCGGTCTTCATGACTTCCAACCACTTGTCAGCAGAACATTTATTTGGAGAAATTTTTTGTCGGATTTCGTCCACCAGGATTTCAGCACCGCCGCCGGGAATAGAATCCAACCCGGCTGCCATTAATTGTTCAAGCAGTTCTTTAATGGATAAGGATGACAAATCCGCCAAAAAAGCAATTTCCGTTGGCGAAAATCCGTGAATATGAATTTTGAATTTGTTTTTAATATGCTTGAGCAGGCTGATATAATAATTTAAGTCAAGATCCGGGTGCATGCCACCCTGAAGCAAAATCTGGGTACCGCCAAGAGAAAGGGTTTCTTCAATTTTTTTATCTAAAACAGATGGTTCAATAACATATCCGTCTTTATGCCCCGGCGGCCGGAAAAACGCACAAAACTTACATCCGGACACACACACATTGGTATAGTTGATATTTCGGTCGGATACGAATGTGACGACCGGTTCCGGGTGGAAATATTTCCGGCGGTGCCCGGCAAGATCGGCAAGCAACAACAGTTCTGCCTGATCAAATAATACCATTGCATCATCAGCATCGAGTCGCTGGTTGCTGAAAACTTTTTCTTTTATTAATTCAATATTTGTCATGATATTTAAGGAATAAGGCGTTTAGGTAGAAGGTTGAAGGTAGAAGGTTGAAGGCCGAAGGAAATAAAATATTACATGAGCCATCCGACTATCCTCCTGATTAAATCTCATTGTAAAAAGAATCTCTCTCTACCGGGTCCCACCCGGCAGATTGAATCATGCGCCATATTTTTTTTCGGGTCAGACCTTTTGATGATGTGGCGCCGGCCATATGGGTAATTTTCTCTTCGATAATGGTGCCATCCAGATCATCCGCGCCAAACGACAATGCCGCCTGTGCCAGTTTTTCCCCAATCATGACCCAGTAGGCTTTGATATGGTCAAAATTATCCAGCATCAGTCGGGCAATGGCGATATTCTTTAAATCCTCAAAAGCAGTTGTTGATGGGATATCCGACATCAACGTATTTTGGGAATGAAACGCCAGCGGGATGAACGCGGTAAATCCGTTTGTTTTGTCCTGAAGGGTGCGAAGATGCATAAAATGTTTTACACGTTCTTTGCGGGTTTCAATATGTCCATAAAGCATAGTGGCATTGGATGTCAAACCGGCTGAATGAATTTTGGCAACGATTTCCAGCCAGCGTTCATGTCCAATTTTCCGGGGAAACAGTTTATCGCGTACACGGCTGCTTAAAACCTCCGCCCCACCGCCAGGGACCATTTCAAGACCCGCATCCTTTAATATTTGAATCGTACCTTCTAAGGACAAGCTGGAAATACCTGCCAGATGAGCGATTTCAACCGCTGTGAACGCTTTGATGGTAACATTCGGTCTGATCTTTTTGATGGTTTTGAGTAAATCCAGATAATACTCAAACGGCAATTCCGGGTTGATCCCACCCACCATATGGATTTCAGTAATGGGCTCATCAATTCGGTCTAATAATTTTTTGCGGACATCATCAATGGTCAGCGTGAACGCACCGGATTGCCCTTTGTTTCGTGAAAATGCGCAGAACCGGCAATGGGTGATGCAGACATTGGTATAATTGAGATGCTGATTATATACAAAATAAGCTTTTTTCCCATGACGTTTCCGGCGAACAAAATCCGCCAGATGACCAATACCGATAATATCATTGCTATTATACAGCAACAGGGCATCATCCGCATCCAGTCGAACATTGTTTAAAACTTTTTCTTTAATTGAAAATAATTGATTATCCGTTAAAATAAAATCCATTTCTCTAAGATCTTTCAAATATTTTGTTGATTGGTTGTGAATTAAATTAAACACTGAATTTAAATTATCAAAAAATGACCAGGTGGTCATAAAATAATGTACTCTATTTCTGAAAGCAAGATTTTTTTAATCATTAACTGGACACATTTCCCGGACTTTGTTACATCAACAAGCGAATGATAATACACCTTTATTATTTTAAAATAATAATTTTTAATCGCAACAATATGGAATCAGAGCAGGCATCATGAAAATAATTACACACAAAGAAATCAATTCTAAACTCTGCGGGAATCCAATCATCGTTAAACCCGATGTCAGCCAAATTGAACTGAAAACAAATAATTCTATGACAGTCGACAAACAGGGTCTTGTTCACGGCGGGTTTGTTTTTGGGCTGGCTGATTATGCAGCAATGCTGGCGGTTAATGATCCGAATGGGGTCCTCGGTGGTGCTGATGTTAAATTCCTGAAACCGGTTAAATCCGGAGAAACCATTGTCGCTGAGGCAAAAACAATTTCAAAAAAAAGGGAAAAACATATTGTTTCCGTAACCGTTAGCCGAAATAATGAAACGGTTTTTTCCGGCGAGTTTACCTGTTTTGTCCTGGACAAGCATGTTCTCTTGTAAGGTGGAAGGTTTAAGGCAGAAGGTAGAAGGTTTAAGGTAGAAGGTAGAAGGTAGAAGGTAGAAGGTTTATTGACCATTTTTTGAATAATCCCGGAGGCAATAATGGAAAATTTGGTGTCCCAACGAATCGCTCAACTGCGCAGGCAAATCGCTAAACAAAAAATAGATACGTTTCTTGTTCTCATTGAAGAAAACCGCCGATACTTGAGCGGATATACCGGAGAAGACACGCAGTTTGATGAATCAGCCGGTGTGCTGATGATAACACAGGATGAATTGATTTTAGCCACAGATTCAAGATTTGACCGCCAGGCACAGAAAGAAGCCCCTTTGTATGATATTATTTGTTATAAAAAAGGCCTTGTCAAAGAACTGCCGGCAATACTCAAGCAGCTCAAAACAAAACGGCTCGGCATCGAAGGCTTACGCATGTCATACAATCAGTATGTAAAGATTGTGCAGGAACTGGAATCGCAAAAGCTTAATATTAAAATCATCGATACGGTTCATCTGGTTGAGAATTTGCGTATAATCAAAGATGATGATGAACTTAAAGCCATCAGAAAGGCGATTAACGTTGCAGAATGTGATTTTCAAATATTTTTACAGCAATTAAATAAAGGCACCTCAGAAACAGCCGCCGCCTGGGCGTTGGAAAAAAAAATGAGGACCGCCGGTGCCCAGGCGCTTTCATTTCCGGTTATATCCGCGTTTGGAAAAAACAGCGCCCTGCCCCATGCTATACCCGGGGATCAGACGTTAAACGCCAATGAACCGGTATTGTTTGATTGGGGGGCCAAAGTCAACGGATATTGCAGTGACATGACCCGAACCGTTACCATGGGCAAACCGGACGACCAATTCAATAAAATATTTACCATTGTTTATGATGCCCAGCAAAAAGCCATTGAAGCGATACGGCCCGGTGCCAGCTCTAAAATCATCGATGATCTTGCCCGAAATCATATAGCAGATAAAGGGTTTAAAGAATTTTTCGGTCATGGCCTGGGACATGGCGTCGGATTGGCAGTCCATGAGCCCCCATCTATCAGCCCGTTCATTGAAAAAAATATTACGATTAAAGAAAATATGGTGTTCACTGTTGAGCCCGGCATATATCTGCCGAATTGGGGCGGCATCCGTCTTGAAAATATGGTACTGGTGACAAAAGACGGTGTTGAAGTTCTCAATCATTTGACGATGGAATTAATTATTCCCGTATAGCTGGGATTTCTGTTATGTCTTCAATTTACGAATTTATTGACCAATATATCAATTACCTGATTGTGGAAAAAGGATTGGCCAATACCACCATTGACGCGTATTCAAGTGATCTAAAAAAGTTTATCGCATTTTTACAATCATGCAAAATTGATCTGATTACTGAATCCGATACAACGGTTATTTTAAAATATCTGATTCTCTTGAGAAACGAGGGGCTGTCGACACGCTCCCGGGCCCGTCATCTGGTTACGCTTAGAGGATTTTTTAAATTTCTGATCCAGGAAAAAGTCTTAAAAAAAGATCCCACACGTATTGTTGACCTGCCCAAAACCGGTATTAAACTGCCGGACGTGCTGTCCATAGAAGAAATTATAATGATCCTGAATGTGCCGGACACCAGTAAGCCAAGAGGCATCAGGGATGCTGCCATGATCGAACTGCTTTATGCCGCAGGATTAAGGGTCAGTGAATTGATCAACGTAAAAATCCAGGACATCAACCTGGAAGTCGGATTTGTCAGGACTTTCGGAAAAGGATCCAAAGAACGCATGGTTCCCATTGGCAATCATGCCAGAGAAAAAATAAATGACTATGTGACGCATGCACGCTTCATTTTATTAAAAAATTATGTCAGTCAATTTATGTTTGTTGCCAGAGCCGGTAAACCAATGACCCGTCAGGGATTCTGGAAGCTTTTAAAAAAATATGCCATGCAGGCAGGAATCAATAAAAAGATTACCCCCCATTCTTTTCGGCACTCTTTTGCCAGCCATTTGCTGGAAGGCGGCGCGGATTTAAGGGCCGTTCAAATGATGCTCGGGCATGTGGATATTTCAACCACACAAATTTATACACATGTTGCCAGAGATCATTTAAAAAAGCTTCATGAACAGTTTCATCCCAGGGGATGATGGCTCGTCAACGTTAAACTGACAAAATTGATGGCTTCGTAAAAAGTCCAAATTCTTTGTTGCGCGGCATCCTTCGTTT
>CAZQLG010000098.1:0-9180 GCA_964594105.1 uncultured Desulfococcus sp.
CTGATGGACGTCAGGATACCGAGCCAGATAACGGAAGCTATTTGTGCGATACCGTGCTCGGGGTCAAAGCTTGAATTGTGAATTAAGACCACATTAATCTTTGTTTTAATTCACAATTCAAGCTTTGACCCCATATACTGGATCAATTAATACATATTGAAAATACGGATAAAAAGAAAATCGGTTTTACCATAAAGGAAAAAATGACCTCATATGGCAAAAGAAATAAGAATTAAATATGGCGAAAACAGGCCGTCAAAGGCGATGTGGACTGGGATGACATACCCCGATCCGAGTTTAAATCCCATGCCAAACGATTAATCGGAAAACCAGGGTTTGAAAATTCAAAATGGGCCTTCTGCCACCGGGTGGCGTTTAAACAAAGACCTGGTTCTGGAGTGGTTGAATTGATTTTTGAATTGACATGAAGTCCGATAGTTGAAGGCATAAGACTCAATTGTCAAGGTTAAGGATTTGACCCTGTAGACTCGCAGAATTCTGGAATTCCTTTATTTTTCTAATTCTTTAACAACTTCTGCGATTGCTTTCTCATTAATAAACCTTTGTGCTTCGACAGAATCCGGTTTACTTAGACAGGTCCAAACCTTAGAAAAAATATTACTAAAAGGGACATCTTTTTGATTTTCAAACCGTTGCAACGTTTCTTTGATGTCTTTTGGGTCAATATCCGAGTTAATTTGAAGCTTGAAAAGACTGAGAAAGAAATCAGACACTTCATTTTCTTTTTGTTTCGTTTTTTTCAATGTTTTTATATATTCGATATAAAGAGTTATTAACCGCAATGCGTCATGAAGATTTTCTTCGAATAATTTATGCCAGATACTTAGCTTTAATGTAAAAATTAACAAATTGAAATCATCTTTTTCTTTATCACTTTTTCCCTTATGCTTACTAATAATATCCTGAAAATATTCACTGACTGTATCGTATTGATCGAGTAAAATTAAAAATATACTAAGTTGAGATTCTGAAAACTTCCTTTCTTTTTTTGATACGTAAAAATGTTTTATATAATCGCTTGGCTTTAACTTGCTAATTAGAGGGAGAATATGCTTAGCGTATGTTTTTTGAAAATCAAAATTTGTTGAAGGTATAATGTAATCTAAATTGATATGCTTCAAGTATGCTGTCAAAGCAAATTCACTGTTACTCATTTTTTCCAGCAGCTGACCATAGTACAGATAAAGCTTTTCATATTCGGGTTCACTTTTAATAATAAGTTCAAATTGCCCTAATGCTTCGTCATAACGCCCCAGCCCCATCAAAGATCTGCTATAGGAACAAATTACATCGTTATCCTTACTTTCAGGAAGATACTTTTCAAAAAGGTGAATCGCTTCTTCATAGTTCCCTTGCCCAAGCAAGCAATCACCCCATAAAGCATAGGCATCCTCATATTTTGGATTAAGCTCTATCGCTTTTTTGAATAGACCGATTGCTTCTTTATATCGTTTCTGATCACGCAAGCAATCGCCCCATGCAGCATAGGCATCCATATAATATGGATTAACTGCAATTGCCTTTTTATAATTAATTTCTGCTTTATCGTACTGTCTTAATTCCCTATAACAATCACCTATAGCTCCATGACTTGCAGATGATTCGGAGTCAAGCTTTATCGCTTTTTTGAATTTTCCAATCGCCTCTTTATAACTTTTCTGATCACGTAAGCAGGCACCCCAACTCCAGTATGCGCTTTCTGATTTTGGAAAAATTCTTATCGTGGTCTGTACTTTTCCAATCGCCTCTTCAAATCGTTTTTGCTTGCGCAAGCAATTACCCCATGCAACATAAGCCTCTTCATAATCTGGATTAATTGCAATTGCCTTTTCGTAATTTATTTCTGCTTCAGCATGCTGGCCCAAGTGTTTATAACATTCGCCTATAGCTCCATGTGCTGCATATGATTTTGAGTCAAGCTTTATCGCTTTTTTAAATTTTTCAATCGCCTCTTTATATCGTTTCTGGGCAAGCAGGATGATGCCCCATTCGCAGTACGCTTTGCTTGATTTTGGATTAAGCTCTATCACTTTCTTTATTCTACTGATCGCCTCTTCAAATCGTTTCTGACCAAACAAGCAACTACTCCAGGCAAAATAGGCATCCTCATAATCTGGGTTAATTGTAATTGCCTTTTTATAATTTATTTCTGCTTCAGCATGTTGACCCAATTGCCAATAACAGTCGCCTATAGCTCCATGAGCTGCATATGATTTTGAGTCGAGTTTTATCGCTTTCTTGAATTTTTCGATTGCCTCTTTATATCGTTTCTGATCACGCAAGCAAGCCCCCCAATTCCAGTACGCTCTGCTTGATTTTGGATTAAACTCTATCACTTTTTTTATTTTATCGATCGCCTCTTCAAATCGTTTCTGATCGCGCAAGCAACTACTCCAAGTAAAATAAGCATTCTCATAATCTGAATTAATTGCAATTGCCTTTTCGTAATTTATTCCTGCTTCAGCATGCTGGCCCAAGTGTCTATAACAGTCGCCTATAGCTCCATGAGCTACATATGATTTTGAGTCAAGTTTTATCGTTTTCTTAAACTTTTCAAGCGCTTCTTTATATTGTTTTTGGACAAGCAGGTTGATGCCCCATTCGAAGTACGCTCTGCTTGATTTTGGATTAAGCTCTATCACTTTCTTTATTCTACCGATCGCCTCTTCAAATCGTTTCTGATAAAGCAAGCAGATACTCCAGGCAAAATAAGCATCCTCATAATCTGGATTAATTGCAATTGCCTTTTCGTAATTTTTTAATGCTTCATCGTACATATCTAAGAACCTGTAACATTCGCCGATAATAAAAGGGGCTATATAAAATTTTGAATTAATCTTTAAAATGTTTTCACATACTTTAATTGCGTCATCATATTTATTTTTATCTATATAATTAAAAGCTTTGTCTAATAATTCTTTTTCTTCAGTATTGGTTCCTATCCCTTTTTCATCGTTTATCGTTGAATCTATGCACAATTCAATAATTTTGCAGTAATCAGGATTATGAGTCACAAAATCAGCTGTTTGAACGATAAGATCTTCGTAAGAGGTAGTTGGCCTCTCCACGTTGATAGTTGCTTTAAGCTTATTTCTTTCTTTAACAATAGTGGTCGGTGAATAAAGCATTAATAAAAGCTCCATGATCCACCGGGTTTCTTCCCTGTGACTGCTGTCTCTCATCTGATACCAAATTCGATACAGGTATTCGTTCAAACAGTAATAATTTGATTTCCCTTTTGAAAAAGCTATTCGAACATATCCGTTTTCCTTAAGCTGTTTCATATAGTTTCTTATGGTTGGCTGAGGTGCTTCAAGATAATAGGATATTTCTTTTGGGCTTTGTGCAGGTTCAAACGTTGCGAGTGTATTGATTATTTCTTGTAAGTAATCCGGAACCTCTTTTAGTATGGATTCGAAGTATGGTGTCAGTTCATCCAGGATAATATCCATTACGTTCAACATTTCATCAGAAATTTGGGTTTTGAGAATATCTGATAAAAAAACCGCCATTCTTGGATTCCCACCGGTAAATGCATATAGCGTTTTTAATCTTGCATCTTCAACTATTACGTCCTTTGCAAATTCGGAATTTTCGCTTTCAGATAAAAGATCAAAGATTAAGGTTTTCATGTCATCAAATTCAAGATCTTCCATTCTCCTTATATGGAAGAAGTGATAAAAAGGGTGGCTATGGTCATGGAGGGCGTTGAAAATTGTTGTTGCCGAGCCGATAATTAATAACGCGTCACTTGTCTGAAGAAATGCTCTGAGTTTTTTTTGTTCTATTACAGGGAGCTTTTTGCCCAATAATTGCTGAAGATTTTCTGTTATTAGAACGATGAATTTTCCAGTTTTCTCGTGAATCCATGAGATGAGAGAAAAGAAATTATCTATCCTTTCTGATATGGATACGTTTCGAACTTTTATGATTTTCTGTTTCAGCTCCTTTGATATCTGATTTTTCTCTTCTTCCAATTCTATCAGGATTTCATTGACCGTCCTTTCCAAAAACCTAGACAAGTTTGTAGCCATTCGTATTTCTTCAGGGAATAATACAGGTATCCAAAGTTTATTCAGTTCTGGGGCATCTTTTATTTTAAAATAAAGAAGGGTCATTAAATGGGATTTGCCGATGCCACGAGGACCGACAAGCATCCAGTGTTGCTTTGGCGCTTCACCATCTTTTATTGTAAGCTCTTTCAGAATATTATTTAATATTTCCCAGCGATCACTACCGACTAATGTCTTTTCCAGCCGCCTGTAAGACTTTTTTCGTGGATTATAAGCATACATTACTTCACCCCCGCTTTACAGGCCCACCAGTCTTTTAGAATTGGTGATACGAATTTGAGGTTATTTTTGTTATTGATATCTCTTATTATATAGCCTTCACATATGAGCCTGTTTACTACAGCTTGGAATTTCTCGAAATTACATTTTTCAAATAATAATAAATCATAAAGTTCTGTTTCATAAACAGCCTCATAACATAAATGTTTTAAAATGATTTTAGAACATTCTCTTTCAAGAGGAGAAAGATACTCTTCGAGCCTGGAATGAAAATGATTAAGGTCATGATCTCCGCCCCTCAGCATAGCCTCATAAATTGCCTCCACCTTGCCTGAAGTAAAACTTTTTTCTCTGGTGTCGCGTAAAGCTTTAAATATTATCTGACCATAATAAGGGGAGCCTTCTGTGATTTTCGACATCATAAATTGGATACTGTCGGGATCTATTGCGATATCATATTCTTGGGCTAACGATTCTATAAGGAGCTTGGCTTCTTCGTTTTTGATAGGCGGAACTACGAACGTCTCTAAATCATTGATGCGTTTACTTACTCCGATTTCTTCCAAAGTTTTTCTGAGGTTAATCGAACCACAAAAGATAAATTGATATTTGCATCCATTCTCCTGTATTTGTCGCAAAGATCGAAGCCATGCGGTTAGGCTGTCGGTTACAGTTCTAAAATCTGCAGACTCCATCCCTTTGATTTTAAAATTTTGTAGCATATCTGGAAATTCATCAAATACGATTACAGTCCTTTTATCAAAAGAGTTCAGCCCGGTTATCAGAGGCGTAATTTTCCCCTTCCATTTCAAAAAGTCATATTCTCTTGTTTTTTCTTGTATTTCCAGTCCGACTTCCATTGCATCTATTTTTTTCAAACGTGAAGCCAAAGCATTCCAGCTATCACCCAGAAATTGTTTTATTTCGTCAACTTTTTTTCGAATACGATAGAGTTTCAGTAACTCTTTGAAAAGTTTGTAACAAAATTGATTTACAGTCTCCTCGCCCTCAAGTTCTAAAAAAAGTATATTGAATTCTCTGTTTTTCTCATCTTTAGCGTTTTCCTGGCGAATAAACTCTTTTATTACGCTGGTCTTCCCAAACCTTCGTGGGGATTCAATGACAATGGAACACTTCCTCACTAAATCTCGCATTTCGTTAATAAGGAATAGACGTGATTCCAGATAATTTCTGTTGGTAACTGGAAAGCCGGTTATATTTTCCATTTTTATTCCTCCTGAGTTTTTATGAGAAAACTTTAAATCATATAAAGCGGTTTGTCAAGACTAACGTTATTTATTCAATAACGTGTTTAATATCATAACGCATAAAATTTTGAAACACTTTTATATTATGGGAAAAAAGGAGTCAAAATCTTTAATCTTGACAAATCAGTGACTGCGTTGATTCGAGGCACATCCTGAAAGGTTGAAGGGAATAAAAAGATGAACATCGAACGAATTAAAAGATGAACATCGAACGTCGAAGTAAAAAAAAGGGAAAAACAAAAAAGAAAAGAAATCCCCCTCAGCCCCCCTTTGGGAAAGGGGAAAGAATTAAAGAAATGGGATCAAAGGCCGGATCAATCTATTTTAGCCAGCCAACAGGCAATACGAGAGGCACCTTTTTCTTATATGTCAGATACGCCTCTCCAAATATTTCTTCCAGATATGCTTCTTCCTTATCAACCGGCATTCGAATCAACATATACATAACAAACGGCGCTGTTAATCCTAACCATGTATCAAAAAACAGCATGATTGCCGGCACAAAAAAACAACCCAGGCAGCATATTCTCATATTTTCGATTTTTTTAAACGTCTGTCAAATAATGCGGGCCCGGTTCGAATTTACTGAAATGTTTACAACAACGCGAAACCAACGATTGCCAAATTCAGGTAATCGTATCCTTTAATATCTAAAAATTAATTATCTTAAAAATATATTTTAAACAAAAATACACGCCCACAAGAACAAAAAAACTTCCGGTGATGCGGCGGAGCCAGCGTTCAATGATCGACAGTTTATTAAAAAAAATCCCGGCAAAGCGTGTGCTGTAGGCGATAATAAAGGCAATGCCGATAACCGGTGCGGCCGTCCCTACCCCATATAAGAACGGCAGAAATACGCTGGAATGAAATTTCAGGGAAATAGGAATCACGCTGCCGAAAAAAAGGGCTGCTGATACCGGGCAAAAAGATAGCGCAAAAAGGGACCCCATGGCGACCGCGCCTAAGAGCCCACTATCAGCAAGTTTTTTCAACGTTTTTTCATTGGGACCAAAATTCGGCAGGCGGAGGGGAATCAACTCCAGAATAAATAAACCGGTAACCAGTAAGATGGGGCCGAGCATCTGATTCATGTGAATCTGAAGAAAATTTGCGACCCCGGGAATGGAAATTAAACCGGTTATGATTAATATGGAAATAATTATATAAGAGATTGTCCTGCCGATTGTATAAGCCGTAGCCGCTATCACTGTAGCATAAGCAGAATTAATCTGTTTCCCAATATATGTGGTGGCGGCAATATTGGTGGCCAAAGGGCACGGACTGATGGACGTCAGGATACCGAGCCAGATAACGGAAGCTATTTGTGCGATACCGTATTCCATGATTATTCCTTCAGCCAGTCTTTGATTTCGGTTTTCACATAGTTGTCAAATTTTTCTTCATTACGAACAAGCGTCCAGATTTTTTCCAGATTTTTCCACCGCAACTCCTTGCCGTCTTTGACTTCGGAAATGATCAAAGACTTGGTATAAAGCTGATAATCCTTGTTATAATGCTTGTTTTCCGGTTCATCCACATTAATGACCCGCCAAACCACGTTGCCGGTTTTCAATTCATCTGCAAAATTAGCTTTGACCGTCTGCGATGATAATTCCTCAATCCGGTGACATGTGGGACAGCGAACCGTGGTATAAAAATACGTGACGCTAATATAATGAGGCAACGGTTTGACATCGGTTTTTGGGGTTTTGCCCACATCTGCCGAAAAAGCCGGTGCCGCTGTCATAACAATAATAAGAATAAAATAAACCAGTGAGAACATGGGTTGTTTAATCAATTTCATAAAAACAAACTCCTTCTATTATTAAATCCGGTTAATCCTTAAATTACCAGGCGAAAATTTTTTAACGAACCGTGTTGTCAGTATTATTTCTTAACCCAGGCGAGCACATCCTCCTTTTTGGGAATTTTCCCAACGGATTTTACTTCGCCGTCAACAACCACCGCCGGGGTTCCGAAAACGCCGTACTGAGCGATTTTCATTATATCGGTCACTTTTTCCACGGTAGCGTCCACGCCGGATTCAACGAGTGCTTCTTTGACAATAGATTCTGTTTGTTTACACTTTGGGCACCCTGGCCCTAATATTTTAATTTCCATATTTATGCTCCTGTTTTTCTTAAAAGAAAAAGTTGAAAAGATAACCGACAATGAGAATTCCCGTGCCGACTACGCCGAGGAATGTGGCGATCAGACGCGGTTTGAGCACTTTTCGAAGAATAATCATCTCCGGCAAAGACAGGGCAATGACCGACATCATAAACGCCAGCACCGTGCCAAGTGCCGCCCCTTTTTCCAGCAAAGCCTGCACAATGGGTATGATGCCGGCCGCATTTGAGTACATGGGAATTCCCAGTAAAACAGATAATGGCACCGACCACCAGGCGGATTTTCCCATCATAGAAGCCAGAAACCCTTCGGGCACATATCCGTGAATACCGGCACCAACTGCAATGCCCAGCACCACATAGATCCATACCTTTCCCACAATTTCAATCACGGCCAGGACACCGTCCTGTATCCTGTCCACCCAGTCCTTGCGCATTTCTTCAAGATTAACTTCACCTGCCTGAAGTTCATGGACCCAGTCCTCAAGATGTTTTTCCATGCGCAGCCGACCGATGACCCAACCGGCAATCATGGCGATTAAAAGTCCGGTGACCAGATAAATGACGGCGACTTCCCATCCGAACAGGCCATAGAGAAGCACCAGTGCGATTTCATTTACCATGGGGGCGGATATAAGAAAAGAAAACGTCACCCCCAGGGGAACGCCCGTGGTAACAAAACCGAGAAACAAGGGTACCGCTGAACAGGAACAGAAGGGTGTTACAATACCGAGAAGGGCGGCAAGTACATTGCCCACGGATTCCCGCTTTCCGGCAAGAATTTTTCGGGTTCGTTCCGGTGTAAAAAAGGAACGGATAATGCCGACCACAAACACCACCAGAGTCAGCAGCATCAGCACTTTAGGTGTTTCAAAAATAAAAAATTCAATGGCGCTGCCAAGATGACTTGCCGGTGAAAATCCTAATAATTTAGACAACCCGTGTGTGATCTGATTGGAAAATTTTAAAAGATTCAGATAAATGCCAAACCATAAGGCAATCATCACCACAGACATGGATATGTATTTAGCCGCCAATTTGCCGCGATTTCCACGCTTTTCCTGAATTTGAGCTATATTGCTTCCGGATTCGCCGCAACAGTTTCCCTGTATCATTATAAACTCCTGTTCTCCGCCATGCCTGACCCGTCTTTTTTGTGGTTAAATAAATTTATATTTGTCAATATAGCTATTCAGGAATGTATGTCAAGTATTTTTTAATTACATAAAACTTATTGTTTTTAAAGAATTTTTATTGATAAATGGGGTAAAATATTTCTTCTTGACACGGTATATTATAAGAATTATATTCCGATTTAGGAATAAAGCAGATGTGAAACAAAAGGAGGTTAAAATGGAACAAGTACTTAAACGGTTAACATTGGATTTTTTTGGCAAAGGAAAACATAAAATATCACCTGAAAAGTTTTTTGATGAGAAAGATGCGATTCTGCTGGATGTTCGGTCA
>CAZQLG010000099.1:0-8995 GCA_964594105.1 uncultured Desulfococcus sp.
ATGCCCTGTAAACGCTTACAAATTTTTAAATTCAATCACCTTTTATATGCTTACCGGTTATATGCTTGCAAACAAAATAATTACTTGATATTTTTTATTTTAAATTTAAATATGACAGATAATTGCGGCGCACTGTGGTGCGCCGTAATATTTAAAATCCCATTACTGATTAATTGATTTGCGAGCAAAAATGAAAAAACTATTCAATCAATGGATTAATAACCTGGTATCCGGGACACATAATCATTTCGCATGCTATCTGCCAAAAAGTACCGGACTGATGTCTCAAATCATACTAAAATTATTTTTCATCAATATTGAAATCCCCCACACCTACACAAAATCAATCCAGGATCTTGAAAAAAAGGGAATCGTTATTCTGGTTAATAAATATAAGAGCTATTTTGAATATTTATTTTACCATTTGCGATATCAAAATGAAGGCATCCTGCATCCCGGCATCGGGTTTGATTACCGATTCTTTTTGTGGCAACCGGTTTTCCGGTTTTTTAAAATTTTACTTTGCATCGCTGACCACTTTTTTAAACATTTTTCACTCCAAAACCCATATAAAAGCGGATTTATTCAGGAAAAACTAATCTCCGGTGAAACAGCCCTGCTGTCTCTGGTTGAAAAAAAAGGGTTTTACAGGCGTTTTGTAAAATCAAAAACCGATCCGTTGCATTATTTGATTGAGATACAAAAAAATACAGAAAAACCGATTATTTTTCTTCCCCACCTGATGTTCTTCAGTAGAACGCCGAGATCCACCCAGCTAACCTTTATTGATATGTTTTTCGGCACTCAGGAAAATCCCGGCAAAATCCGGTGTTTGATTGCGTTATTTTTAAATCCCAAAAAGATTTTTATCGAAATATCTGAACCCATTATTTTGAGAAATTTTTTAAATCGCCCGGATATCATAAGATTAAACTCCAAAAATCAGGCAGTTGCGCTTCGCCGATATCTCTTGACCCAAATTAACCAGCACCGTCAGACACTCACCGGGCCGATTTTAAAATCCAAGCTGGAAATCCAGGAAGAAATACTGACCAACCAGCAGGTTCAAAAAACGATCACAGACTATGCCCAGGACCAGGATATCTCCATCCACCAGGCCCATAAGCAGGCGGGGGACTTTATAAACGAAATTGCTGCGGATTATAGTCCGACAATCATCCGGATGTATGACATCACGCTGAAATGGATGTTTAAAAATATATTTGAAGGAATGGTGATTGATTATAAAGGGCTGGACCGGATCAGGCAGGTGTCCAAAAAGGGTCCGCTGATTCTGGTACCATGCCATAAAAGCCATCTTGATTATCTGATTATATCCTGGGTATTTTTGACTAACAAAATCCCCTGTCCGCTCATCGCGGCAGGTAAAAACCTTTCATTCTGGCCTTTGGGTCCCATATTCAGGGGCGGCGGCGCCTTTTTTCTCCGGCGGACATTTAAAGGGGACCTCCTGTATCCAAAAATATTTGCCGCATACATTAAAAAAGTACTGGAAGAAGGGTTTCATCTGGAATTTTTTATCGAAGGCGGCAGAAGTCGCACCGGGAAAATGCTGACGCCCAAAATCGGGCTGCTCTCCCTCTTGATTGACGCCTTTGCCAAAAATGACTGGGATGACATGACCTTTGTTCCCATTTATATTGGTTACGACCGTGTGCTGGAAGAAAAAGCATATATCAATGAAATTGAAGGCGGCGAAAAAAACCCGGAAAACCTGAAAAATGTGATCAAGGCCAGAAAATTTTTAAAGAAAAAATACGGAAAAATTTACTTAAATTTTCACGAACCCCTTTCTTTAAAAGAATATCTCGTCCAACAGGAAAAACCGTCTTCCATACCGGCAGTCACAAACGCCAAAACGATATATACTGAATTTGGCAAAAAACTCATTGGTGCGATCAACCAGGTTTCTCTAATCACACCCCATGCGGTGATTGCCGGCGCCATCTTAAACTGCGGTCAACAACGATTTGATTACAATCAGCTGATAGCCCATGTGGATACCTACATGACATACCTTCTGTCCCAGGGAATCCGCCTGGCGGACACGCTTATTTGGGACCGGAACAATACATTTAAGCAAGTGCTGGAAGCATTCGTGGAAAACAAAATGATTGAAAAAAGTACCTCCGAGTTCTCCAAAGCCCCCATTGCCAATCCTTTGTTTAAAATCAGTGATGCCAAACGACCCGGCCTTGATTATTATAAAAACAACGGAATCATCACCTTTATACCGGCAGCGTTTACCGCGCTTGCCATATTAAAAGCAGATGCTTTTCAATTTTCATCAGTGGATATTCATGTCAGTTATAAATTTCTTCAAGAATTTTTTGAAAATGAATTTATTTTTGACCCGGACCAGCCGGTGGAGTATCTGGTACGAAAAAACCTCAAGGCGTTTATTGATGATGCCATTATCATGCCCCACCAGACCCTGCCGGACACCTATAATCTGACCTCAGCAGGCTACCGGAAATTGAACCTGTTCGCTGCCTTTCTTGTGCCCTATTTTGAGTCTTACTGGATCGTGTTAAATTTCTACAAAAAATATACCAAGCAGTCTATTTTTGATACAAAGGACTATATCAAAAAAATTCAGTCTTTGGGAAACAGGATGTATAAAAAAAAAGAAGTGGAACGAACAGAGGCATTGTCCAAGGTTAATTATAAAAACGCCGTCACATTTTTTACCAGTCACGGCCTGACCGAAGCGGAAAAAAACAAGGATCAGATTGAATTTTATACGGAAGTGATACAGAAATACCGGCGCTTCCTTCCCCATTAACAGGAAGTTAAAAAACATGAAAGCGCTGATTCTGGCCGCCGGGTTTGGTACCCGGCTCCGGCCGCACACGGAACATATTCCCAAACCCTTGTTTCCCATTGCCGGACACCCCCTGATCGATCTGACCATTTGCCGGCTCATTGATATGGGGATTACTGGCATTGTCATCAATGTCCACCATCTGCACCAACAGATCACATCTTTTATACAAACCCAGGATTACCCGATAAAAGTCGTTACACAGTATGAAAAAAAAATCCTCGGCACTGGCGGGGCCATTAAAAATGTCTCTGATTTTTTAGGTGATTCGCCGTTTCTTGTAATCAACAGTGATATTGTAACCGACATTGATATTTCAGCGGTTCGCGAATTTCATCAGCATCATCCTCACCCGGCAACCCTTGTAATGCATGATTATCCAGTTTTCAACAACGTGTGGGTCGATGAGAATGAAAATATCATTGAATTTTCCGGCAAAGAAAAAAATATGGCCAATGGATTGTCCTGCCAAGCGTTCACCGGTATCCAGATTCTCGATCCCCTGATCATGGACTTTATCCCGAAAAACCAGTTTATTTCCAGCATTGATGTCTATAAAAAGATGATCAAAAAAGGCTTGATAATCAAAGCATATACGTCAAAAAACCATTACTGGAAAGATATCGGCACCCCTGAACATTTTACGCAAGCAGCATTTGACAGATCAGCGCCAACGGCCTTTACAAAAGCGTTCGGCTCAAAAAGCCACAGCCATCTTGAACGTACCCTGCTGGCAGGGGACGGATCAGACCGGCGTTGGTACCGGATCTCTTCAAACAACCATAGCCTGATCATGGCAGACCATGGCATTCGTTCAGCACCTGAAATCACTGAAGCAGAATCATTTATAAAAATCGGCAACCACCTGCGGAAACAAAAAATCCCGGTACCGGAAATTTATCATTCAGATTTATTTTCCGGCCTGGTTTATGTGCGGGATCTGGGTGATATCAATCTCCAGGTGATTGTTCAGAAAGAGACGGTCAATCAAAAAATCATCCGCCGATATCAGCAGGTGATTGACCAGGTGATCTGCATGTCCGTAAACGGTGCAGAAGCATTTGACCCGGCCTGGACATATCAAACGAGCGAATACGACCGACAGTTAATCCTTGATAAGGAATGCCGGTATTTTGTTGACGCGTTTTTAAACCTTTATCTTAAATCAGATGTTGCCTATTCGGATTTAAAAACGGAGTTTGAATGCATCGCGGACTATGCCGTTGAAAATGCGGTGACCGGTTTCATGCACCGGGATCTGCAATCCAGAAATATCATGGTTTCAAACGGCAACATATTTTTTATTGATTTCCAGGGCGCAAGGCTCGGTCCCATTCAATATGACCTGGCGTCTCTTTTAACGGATCCCTATGTAAACCTACCCGCATCCATTCAGGAAATTTTGCTTGATTACAGTATCAACAAGCTTGGCCAAATGATGTCAATTAATAAATCTGATTTCATTTTAGGATACCGTTATTGTTCACTCACCAGGATATTGCAGTCTTTGGGAGCCTTTGGGTTTCTTTCAAAAATTAAAAACAAGCCCTTTTTTGAGCCATTCATCCCTATCGCATTAAACAATCTTTATCAGCGACTGCAATCTCGCCAAACAAATCATTTTCACGTATTGACAGAAACCGTTAAAACCGCTTTGATATCATTGAATTCAAAACAGTAAACAAAACCCGATATTTTTTAAAAAAGCTTTTCATGGTGATGCGTAACCACTAAATCAGAAAATAACTGACCCATCATTTCAAACGATTAAGGATGAGTTATTTGAAAGGTTAAATGATGAACCAGATAAAAGTAATGGTTAATGGAATGCCGGGCAATGTGGCCGGCAATATCGCAAAACATATTTTGCAAGATGACCGATTTGAACTGGTGCGTTACTCAACGACCGGGCCGGATATCTTAGACAAGCAGTATTTGATTGGTGATATTCCCGTGCAGCTTCTCACACCGGATGTCAGAGATGCTGAAATTACCAGAATACGTGAAGCTGAGGGCCCCTTCATTACGGTTGATTTTACATTACCCTTAGCAGTCAATGGCAATGCAGACTTTTACTGCCGTCATGGGTTGCCGTTTGTCATGGGAACCACCGGCGGCGACCGGGCAATGCTGGAACAAACCGTCCGCAATTCTTCAATTTTTGCGGTGATTGCGCCGAACATGGCCAAACAGATCGTGGGGTTTCAGGCCATGATGGCATATGCCGCAGAAAACTTCCCCGGCCTGTTTGACGGGTACAGTCTTGAAATCAGGGAAAGTCACCAAAGCACAAAAGTAGATACCAGCGGCACAGCAAAAGCCATGGTCACCTACTTTAATAAGTTAGGGGTTGATTTTGCCGAAAACGACATCATCAAAATCCGGGACACTGAAATCCAAAAAAATGAGTGGCACATTCCGGAAGAATACATCAACGGCCATGCCTGGCATACCTACACCCTTGATGCGCCGGGCAAAACCGCTCAGTTTTCTTTCTCACACAACATCAATGGCCGGGATATTTATTCATGGGGAACATTTGATGCCATTCTTTTTCTTCAGAAAAAAATCGAATCCCAGGCAAACGGCAAGGTATTTACTATGATCGACGTCCTGAAAGGGAATTAATATTTTATGAGAATAGCCATTAAACGATTTATCGTTGGTTTCATATTTATGTCTGTTGCCGGGTCATGGGGAACTGACGTTTTGCCAAAAGAGACAAGTCCCGAAAAGACCTGGCCAAAAAAAACATGGACGGACCAGGCCGATCCGGTGGCAGATAAAAATGCCCTCACAGGCGGAGAAATCTCCGTGTTTGGCGGGCAATACCCCAAAAGTCTGAATTATTATTTAGACAACAATTCATTGTCTTCAGAAATTTTCAATGCGCTGTTTGAAACGCTTTTAACCCTGAATCCCCTTACCATGAAATATGAACCGGGTCTGGCTGATAAATGGTCCATTTCTGACGACAAAAAAACATTTATATTTCACATCAACGAAAAAGCACGCTGGAGTGATGGCACACCGGTAACTGCCGAAGATGTCAGATGGACGTATGATGTTATTTTAAATCCTAAAAACATGACCGGGCCGCATAAAATCAGCATGGAACGATTTGCTCCCCCGGAGATCATCGATAAATTAACCATTCGCTTTACTGCAAAAGAAATTCACTGGAAAAACCTGCTGGCTGCCGGCGGTTTTCAAATCCTGAGCAAAAAAACATATGAGCAATCCGATTTTAATACCATCAACTTTGAGTTCCCCGTTGTATCCGGCCCCTATAAACTCGGCCGCATTGAGGAAGGTGTTTTGTTAAATTTAAGCCGGCGGGCTGACTGGTGGCTTATAAATGCCGCATCTTCAAAAAACAAGGGAAACTTTGAAACCATCACCTATAAATTCTTTGCCGAACGGACCAATGCCTTTGAGTCGTTTAAAAAAGGCATCATTGACCTCTTCCCGGTGTATACGTCCCGTATATGGATCAATGAAACCAGCGGAGACCCTTTTTCAAAAAATCATATTATTAAACAAAAAATACACAACCATAAACCGATCGGATTCCAGGGGTTTGCCATGAACATGCGCAAACCGCCCTTTGATGATCTTCGGGTGCGCCAAGCTATGGCCTGCCTGCTCGACCGGAATAAAATGAACCAGACATTGATGTACAACCAGTATTTTCTGCACCGTTCTTATTTCGAAGATCTGTACTCAGATGCCAATCCATGCCCCAACCCGGCAATCGATTTGGACAAAAAAAAAGCCAGAGAACTTCTTGCCCAGGCCGGTTGGGTCGTTAACCCGGCGACCGGTTTTCTTGAAAAAAACGGAAAAAAGTTTTCATTTAAATTTTTAACCCGGGCGGCGTCTTCAGAAAAATTCCTGTCTATTTATGCGGAAGACCTCAAGGATGCCGGCATTGAAATGATGATTGATAAAAAAGACTGGGCATCCTGGGCAAGGGATATGGAAGAATTTAATTTTCAGATAACCTGGGCGGCATGGGGTGCCGGTGTTTTTAAAGACCCGGAAAGCATGTGGCTGTCTGCGGAAGCCGACAGAAAAAGCGGAAATAATATTACCGGCTTTAAAAGCAAAGTCGTTGATCAGCTGATTGAAAAACAAAAAACTATTTTTGATATTCAAAAAAGAAATGACATTTATCGCAAAATTGATCAGCTGATTTACCAGGAATATCCGTATGTGCTGCTCTGGAATATTGATTATACACGCCTGCTGTATTGGAATAAATTCGGTATGCCTGCCACGGTCCTTTCCAAATACAGTGATGAAAGCAGTGCGTTGTGGTACTGGTGGCTTGATGAAGACTCGGCCGCTGAACTCGGTGATGCCATTGAGATGAAAACCACATTGCCGGCCCCTTCGCCAGCGGTTCGGTTTGATGAGGTTTTTGGGAAATAAGATTGATAGGTAGAAGGTTTAAGGTATAAGGCTGAAGGGGATGAACGTCGAACATCCAACGTCCAACATCGAATTTTGAATAAGGTATTCTGTCTGGTTATAAACTGGCGGACCGCAACGAATTATTTCTGGTCCCACGGTCTTCCGCAGATCTGACGGTTTGATCGATATCTGAAAAAACAAAGACCCAAAGCAGATATGCATACGGAAAAAGTTGATACCATCATCATTGGGGGCGGCCTCAGCGGGATTTATGCGGCCTTTCTGCTGGCGGCAAAGAAAAAATCCCTGGTTTTGCTTGAAGCCCGATCCCGTGTGGGGGGCAGAATTCTAAGCCCGGACCATCAAGACTTTTTTACTGACCTGGGACCATCCTGGTATTGGCCCATGATCAACCCGAAATTAAACGCGCTGATACAAACACTGGACCTTAAAGGATATCCTCAGTTTGAAACAGGCCTCTGCCGATTCCAGGCCAGGGAAGGCCACGTTGAAACCATTGAAGGCTATCCAATGGATCCGCCCGGATGGCGGCTTACCGGTGGTATGATCTCTCTTGTCAAGGGGCTTTGCGCCCGGATTCCCAAAGATGTCATCCGGCTGAATCATCCGGTCTGCGAAATCCAACGGCTGGACAATGGCGTTCAGGTCACTGTGGGGCGGCTTGACCAGGAACCCAGGTGCCTGCTAAAGGCATCCAGAATCATTCTCGCTTTGCCGCCCCGGCTTGCTGCCGGCTCCATTTTGTTTACACCTGATTTGTCCCACAATCTTACCCAGGCAATGTTAAAAGCAAGCACCTGGATGGCAGGACAGGCAAAATTCTTTGCCCTGTATGATAAGGCGGATTGGCGGAAGATCGGCCTTTCCGGCCAGGGGTTCAGCTTGTGCGGCCCCCTGGGGGAAATCCATGACGGATCCGGTGAGGCGGACAGGCCCTATGGGCTGACCGGATTTGTCGGCATCCCGGCATTGCGGCGCAAAAATAGAGAAACCATGATCCAGGCCATCCTCACCCAGCTTACCCTTCTTTACGGTCAGGAGGCCGGACAGCCGGTCAGCATCTATTATCAGGATTGGGCAAGGGAAGAATTTACCGCCACTGAATATGACCAGCGGGCTGCCCACAATCATCCCGAATACCAGCCGCCTTCCGGGAAAAAAAGCATCTGGGATAACACCGTTCACTTTGCCGGCACAGAAACGGCGGACCATTTTGGCGGTTACCTTGAAGGCGCATTGTCCAGTGCCCAACGAGCTGTTTTTTCGCTTCAAACAACCCGTGTTGCTTAAAATTGCTTGGATGCGCACAGGGATGCCTGAACAAATCGGTGTCACATCTTGAATTAAATCATTATTTCATTTGCCATTTTTCAGCTTGTTATTTTCCAACAATTTTTTATGCAGCTTTGCTCATGAGTATTTCTTAAATCATTTCATTTAATATGTCAGCTAATGATTTAATTCAAGATGTGACACTAAACTACGCTGTTTTTTTTACAGCGGGTTCCCAAATATAACATAATTCTTGATGGTGAAACAAATTGCAGGGCGGGATTCTATTCCCGCCGAATAGCTTCTGTGAACCCGTAAAATTTGGTGCCGGGTAAGAAACCCGGCCTACGGGGAAACAGATATTAAAAAAGCATCACAAAGTGAAAACCTTATTCGACGTTCGATGTTGAACGTTCGATGTTCAATGTTATGCTTTTCCCT
>CAZQLG010000100.1:0-8986 GCA_964594105.1 uncultured Desulfococcus sp.
TGATCGCGCCCTTTGCGCAGTCATGAACTTTAGTCACTTCAAACGTTAGTCACTTAGCTCTCTCATTTTTTTTATCAGTCAAAACCTCTGACCTGGCCTTGAGACTCATGCCCATTGATATTTACTTCTTCTCCAGGTCCTTAACTTTCCGGGTGAGCGCATCCACCCGTTTGGTCAGCTCATTCACCTGATCTTTGGATGAAAGATTCATTACTTTGAGTCCTTCCGAAACCCGCTGATCAATATTTTCAATAATCCACGTTTTCAGATTATTTGCAAAACCCAAAACTTCATCTTTTAAATTTTTCGCCTCTGATGCTGATATTTCTTTATCATTAACCAGGCTGTTAACCAGTTTTTCTATTTCATCCTTTGACATGGTTAAAGCACTTTGCCACAGGGAAACATACTTTTTACCATACCCGAAAAGCGTCCCCCTGCCTTTACGCAACATCTGCATCAGCACCTGCGACGGTACCGCTTTATCTGTATCTGAATCTTCTCTTGCCAGCAATTGAGAGACAATAGAAGACGTAAGATCATCTCCGGTTTCATTATCAATAATTGAAACCTCTCCGCCAGACTTTATCAGTTCTGCAAGGCGGTCCATTGTCAAATAACGCTTATCGCTTGTATCATAGAGCTTTCGATTGGCGTATTTTTTTATCAAATGCATACACTCTCCTGAAAATACATTTTACTTCTAAAGGTTAAAACAGAAAATCAATTTAAAATATTAACAAATACGGAAATAAAAAAACCAGCAAAGTAATATTTATTTCCTCTCCCCGGACACGATTAAATATGACGCTGCGCGTTATAAGTGTCAAGCTTTTTTAACCATTTTACTCTTTTAAGCCTAACTTTCAGATTGCATTCACTATTAACCTCTGCTAATAAATAAAAAATACAGTTTAAAATTTTTAAGGAGGCATACAATGAAAAAACAGGTTGAAATCATGTCAAGCATTGATAATTTCTGGCTTCACATGGATCACCCAACAAACCTGATGGTCATTACAGGTTTTCTGCAATTTGATGAGCCCCTGGACTTTGATCGTCTAATTGAGACTTTCAAAAACCGTTTATTATGTTATGATCGTTTTAAAAAGCGGGTGGTTCGGCCCATCAGCGGTGTGGGAAATGCCATCTGGGAACTGGACCCCAAGTTTGACATTCGATCTCACCTGCATCGTATTGCGTTGCCGTCTCCGGGAAACAAAGAAGCACTCCAGGAACTGATCAGCGATTTAACCGCCACCCCGCTGGACCCCACAAAACCACTCTGGCAGGCCCATTATATTGAAAATTACCTGGACAACGGATCTGTATTATTTATTCGTATCCATCACTGTATCGGAGACGGTATTGCTTTGATCCGTGTTCTGCTTTCCATGGCAGACTTGGAGCCGAATGCCATATGGACCGACAGGGTCGGTGAATTAAAAGGAAAAAAAGAAGATTATAATTTCTTTTCGCCTTTTGAAAAGACGTTTAAAAAAATTAACCGGGCAAAAAAACGGGCCTTAAAAGTCGGCGATTTTATATCAAAAGAGATCGAATCCAGCATTACCAACCCTTCGCATATAATTAAACGCGCAAAAATAGTGGGCAAATACGCTGTTGATGCCACTGCGGTGATCAGCAAAATCCTGCTGATGCCGGCGGATAAAAAAACCGTCTTTAAAGGCGAGCTTGGCATTCGAAAAAGCGTTGCGTTTAGTGATCCGGTTTCGGTTCCGGATATTAAATCCATCGGCAAATATTTTAACGCCACAATTAATGATATTCTTGTTTCAATGGTAACCGGTGCGCTCAGAAGATACCTCCAGAAATCCAACAATCTGGTTGGGGATCTGGATATCCGGATGGCGATGCCGGTCAACATCCGCCCGATGGAAGCAGAAATCACACTGGGCAATCAGTTCAGTCTGATACTTGTCTCTCTGCCGGTGCATATTGATGATCCGGTGCTTCGGATCAGGGAAGTGCAGCGCCGACTCAACGATTTGAAAGACGCCCCGGATGCGGCGATTGCTTATGTCTTATTAAATGCGCTTGGCGTGTCATCTGCCAAGCTTGCAAAAACAGGCGCCACTATATTTGCCAATAAAACAACAGGCGTAATGAGCAATGTACCGGGCCCCCGGGAACCATTATTCTTTGCCGACAAAAAAATTAAAAATATCATGTTCTGGGTTCCCCGTATCGGTGGATTGGGTCTTGGAATCAGTATTATCAGCTATAACGGAAATGTTTCTTTAGGAATCGCCACGGATACTGGCCTTGTGCATGACCCGAAAGCAATCTTAAATAATTTTGAAAAGGAATACCGAATGCTGCTGGGCATGTACCGTGCCGGTCAGATAGAAAAGGACCCGCTGATTATCAATGACCGTTTTCAGGATACGGCCACAATAACCAAAGAAGAGACCAAAGGCGGTACCATTCAGGCAATACGATGTAAGGCCATTACTCGTGCCGGCGCTCAATGTCACAACCGGGCAGCAACGGATTCCCTGTACTGCACGCTTCACCAGAACAAATACGAAAATTTTGCCGACCTGCAACCAGGGTCCGGCAAAAAAGACAAAAAAAATTCAGCCGGATAACTTTTATGTAACGGATATAAAAAAAGCGAATGCGAAGGATATTTCTTCTCATTCGCTTTTTTTATCAGATAGATCGAATTTCCTTTGATCTATCTGGTAAAAAAGCGGGACAGACGATATAAATCATTCAAGCCCACGATTTCGCTATCTGCAAATGGAATCTGCAAGACATTTTTTTCTAACCCCGTCTTATCAATCAGACGCTTAACAGACCGGGCATCATTTTCCGCCATTTTTAGAATATTATTATGGGCAGCGATTAACTTTTCCTTCAATCCCGGATCAATACGTGTATTTTCAAAAACCTTATCCGGGTCAAATCCCTGTTTTTCTAAATCCGAATCACAAAAGTTCACACGGTTTATAATGAATCCCCCAAAGGGCATCTCATTGAGCAACAATTTCTTACTTAAAAAGATAGCTTCATCCATGGGTAACCGTTGAGGGGTTGAAACAGCCAGGAACAGCGTTTTATTTCCGGCAAGCAATTCTTTCACTGCGGTAGCGCGGCGGCTAAAACCGTCAAACATAATATCATCCCACAATTGCATAAATCCCGACAAATCATCTAAAACCTGTTTCCCAAGCACCTTGCTGACACCCTTTAAAACCGGCGATGCGAAAATATTCAAAAACCGGACCCCCCATCTTCCGGCCTTTAGATAGGGTTTAAACATCCTCATAAAAAAATTATGACCGAGGATATTCAACATTCTTTGGGGCGCCTCCAGAAAATCAAGTGCCCGTCGGCTGGGCGGCGTATCCAAAACAATCAGGTCATATTCATTCTGATTGAATATTTCATAAAGCTTTTCCATTGCCATGTATTCATGGGAGCCGGCCATATTGTTCGACAAATGCTGGTAATACCTGTTTTTTAAAATTTTTTTCTGGAATTCAGGAGGGGCGTATCGGGCAATTAATTGATCAAACGTGTGTTTGGCATCCAGCATCATGGCATATAAAGCGGCATCCGAACCCGGGGAATCTTTACCGACAATACAATTTTCAACCGGCACCTGCTGCGCATCCGCTTCAAATCTTTTTAAACCAAGAGAATCTGCTAAGCGTTTTGCCGGGTCAATCGTCAACACAATTGTTTTTTTACCGGACAAGGCACCATGTAAACCGATGGCAGCTGATATGGTTGTTTTCCCGACACCGCCGCTGCCGCAGCATACGATAATTTCAGGACCGTCAGGCGCATTGATACAAGTTAACATAGCTGTCATCGATATTTTTTAAAAACTTCTAATGATGGTGACGAATAAAAGACGACAATTCTCGAATTTGATTGATTGTCAAATCATTTGTAAAACAAAATGGAATTTCCTGAATGTGGCCGGTTGATTTGGCATGAATTTCTTTAATATGTTTTTGCTGGTCGCTTTGCCGACGGATTAAAATCCTGGCAGCTGCGATAAGCTTATTTACAGCGGAAAAAGGGAAATCCCGAGCGCTGCTTTCAATCGACGCCATCTGCTGCAACTCCATCCGGCTAAATGCAACAGGATAGACACAATTAATAAATGTGGCGGCAACCGGCATATCAAGTGTATCTTCAGCCATTGAATAAAATTCCACCGCTTCATTGACCGGAAGTTCTTCAGGAAGAGAGACAAGAACAAGACTGGTTTTTTGACGATTTTTCAAAAGACGCTGAAGGCCGCGTATCTGGTTTGCCACCGGGCCTACCCGAATCATGTTAATCAATAAATCAGGAAGGCGTAGAAGGCTCATCGCGTGACCGGTTGCGGGCGCATCAACAATTATCAGGTCATAGGTTGCCCTGGCGGGACTATTTTCTTCCTTTTCCCATCGCCACAAGCGGCCAAGACACATGACCTCTTTTAAGCCGGGGGTTGCATCAAAAAGATATTCAAACAACCGACTGCGTATTATTTTACCGGCAATAAATCCGGGCGTGACATGCGCACGGACATAGGCTTCGAGTTCAGCTTTGGGGTCAACACGCGCGCCCCAGATATGCTGCGTCAATCTCAGGGGAACTTCTGTCAGGGTTTTATTCCCGTAGAGTCTTCCAATGGCATCGGTATCCCCGATTTCCGCCAGAAGTATTTTTTTATTCAGGCGCTCAGCAACAGATGCAAGGGCAATACTAATGGTTGTCTTGCCCACGCCGCCTTTCCCCATCACAAAAACCAATCGACGGGACAATAATCTGTCAAGCCATGAGTCAACAGGTTCTTTTGTAACAGATGAACCTGCAATGCTGGCTCTCTTATCTCCGGCGATCCGGAGTCCATCTTTTGTCTTGGCTTTGGTCTTGGCTGACATTAAAAAAGCAGGAAAAATTTTATATGGTTATTTTTTCGCTTTTTTGGACGCTGATTTTTTTTTAGGCGTTGGCTTCACTGATTTGGCTAAATTTTTTATTTTTTCAAGTTTTAAAATTTTATTATTTAAAGATTTAATTTTAGTCGTCAGCGCCACCACCTGGTCCCTGTTGGCCAGGTTCATTTTATCTAGGACTTCATTGATCCGATGGTCAATATTCTTTGTAATCCAGCTTTGAATATTATTGCGGTATTTGAGTATTTCTTTTTTCAGCTTTGTGGCTTCAAATTCTGAAATTTTGTTATCCTTGACCAGCAGATTAACAATCTTGTCAATCTCGTCTTTTGACATGGTCAGCATTTCCTGCCACATGGAGGCATATTTTTTACCATAATCAGACAGCGTGTCGCCACCCTTTCTGAAAAGCTGCACGATATAGCTGGCTGAATCTTTTTTTGTTTTTTTAGAAGCTGCTTTTGACTTGGGTTTTTGTTTACCGGATTTTGCTTCCTTGGCCTTGATCTGTGAAACGACTTCTTTTGTAATATCCGTTCCGGACTTCGTATCGACAATTTCGATCTTTTTTCTGGAACGAATCAATTCAGAAATCTGGGACCGTGTAATATAATTTTTTATAACAGTATCGTAGAATCGACCATTAGCATATTTTTTTATCGTATACATCCGGACCTCCTTTAGCGTGCATTAATTCAAAATGATTAAAAAAATGTATTTAAAAGAAATTTGATTATCTATATCATAAAAAAACTAAAAATAAAATACCTGTTAGATCATTTAAATTAAAACGGCGGCACACCTTAAAAGTGTGCCGCCGTCGGTTTAATTTTTTTATGCCGCTTTTTGGTTTTTCAGTGTTTCAATGTTGGTATTCAAAGCCTGCATTGCCATGGTCAATTTTTCTATTTCACCTTTGTTCGGCATATTAATAAAACCGGGCAGAGAATTCAGACTAGCCGTTACTTTCTTCTCAACGGTTTCAACCATAGGAATTTTATACATGATTTTTTTACCGTTATCGACAACTTCATCAAGCTTTTTGAGAGCGTCTTTTTCCATGTCACGGCCTTTTGCCAGGACTTCGTCAACGGTTTTAGTAACCTTTTTATAAGGGCCGTCAAAATATTCTTTGCCTTTATCAAGGGTTTTTGTCACGTATTTCTCATTGTATTCCTTAATTGTCTCTTTACCCTTTTCAATATTTTGGGAAACATATTTTTCATTGTACTCTTTGAAAGTTTTCTTTCCCTTCTCAATGGTTTCTGCCAGGTACTTCTCATTGTAGTCTTTGATTTTCTCGGTGACAACCTCAGACGTCTTCTGAAATTTTTCCACGATCACATTGCTTTTTGCGTCTTCTTTTTTTACTTGTTTTTTCGCCATTGTTCTACCCTCCTGAAAAAGTTATTGATTAAAAATATATGATACGTCGTTAATTTTGTCGATCCGTTGTAAATTTAAAATCGATCCGATGTAAATTTAAAAAATTCAGTAATGCCTCGCATTATTTTTTATGACGCGATGCGTTATGGCATATATGACGCACTGCGTTATCCCTGTCAAGCTTTTTTTTCAAAAAAATTATTTTTTTTATACCAACCGAATTGACATAAACAAATCTATAGACTAAATTGAAATATTCCAAATATTTAAAATACACTCGGAGGCAAAATGAAAAGAGCATTAATTCTATCCGGCGGCGGTGCCAGGGGCGCTTTTCAAGTCGGCGTCATGAAATACCTTAATGAAATTAACTGGACGCCCGATCTGATCTGTGGGACATCTGTCGGCGCAATTAATGCCGTGGCATACGGTTCCGGCATGTCAATCGATCAGATGACCCGACTATGGCAGACGTATCGCCGAAAAAAAATGTTCCGCATCACGCTGCCGATTTTACTCCGTTCCCTGAAAAGTCGCCGTCAATTCTCCCCCATGTCCGACACCCGGCCCCTGGAACAACTGCTTGAGGCAAATATAACCGTTGATGCCTTGCGAAACAGCAAGCAGGAAATTATTATCAGCACGTTGAACATGATTACCGGTCAGATTGAATATTTTAACCAACAGGCGATTAAACTAAAACACGTTATGGCGGCAAGCGCTATTCCCGGTCTGTTTGGCTGGCAGTATATTAACAATGTCCCCTATTGGGATGCCGGACTGATGGTTAACACGCCGATTGCCCCGGCGCTCAAGTTGGGGGCGAAAGAAATTATCGTTGTGCTGCACTCTCCGGTGGGTGCATTCAATACCAGAGAACCGCGATCGCCCATGGATGTTGCTGAACTTGTTTTTGAACATTTTTTGATCGGCTCATATACCAACTCGTTGCCTGATGCGTCGTGGCAGATCAACCCGGATGCGCATTGCCATAAAACCCCTTTACCGAATTCTCCTCAGCTACAGCTTGCCGCAAAAGGCACAAAAATTTTAACGGCCGCACCGACCCGCATGCTTGGTTTTCGATCATTGCTCAATTTCTCTCTCCGCCAGGCAAATACCTTGATTGACGAAGGCTATAATAACGCCCGGATGCAGCTGAAATCACATTTGCTCAATTAAACGTGAAAGGGGTCCTTGTCATGAATAAACAAAATCAAGTTATTTTCACAGATACCAAAAACGGAATCGATCACGCCGTCAAGGAAATTTTTGAACATTTCGGCGGTGTTCGCGCCCTTTTAAAATCGAGCAAAGATGTCTACATCAAGGTCAATGGGGTGGATTTAAAAAAATACGCCTACACCGACCCGGAGGTTCTGCGGCAGGTTATTTTGTATCTCCAACAAAATGGTGCCAATGATATTTACGTGATTGAAAATTCGACCCAGGGCAATATCACCCGACTGGTTTTTATGGTCACGGGCATGGAAAAAGTCTGCCGTGAAACCGGGGCCATTCCCGTATACTTAGATGAAACACCAGCGATTCCGGTTTACCTGGAAGGGCTTAAATCCTTTATTGACCTTTCATCTTTTGTCTATGAACGGCTGATTGAACAGGCTGATCAAAATCTCTATATTTCAATCCCCAAATTAAAGACACACTCCATGTCCCAGGTAACACTTTCCATTAAAAATCAGTTTGGCCTGGTGCATCAACATAGCCGGATCGCCGATCACAATTTTAACCTTCACCAGAAATTCGCCGATATTTACCGCATCTTAAGACCTGACTTTGTAATCGTTGACGCTCTGATCGCAACCAATCACGGTCATTATATTGCGGAAAAAAATACAGACAAATGCATTGTTCCCATGGACTGCCTGATCGGCGGAAAAGACCCGCTGGCAACCGATATTGTGGGGGCTTCGTTTATGGGATTTGACATTGCAGACGTCCCTCATCTGCTTTTGTCCAAGAAAACAAATATCAGTTCCGCAGACATGGACAATATTCAAATTATCAACCGCCCCCTCTATGAAGCGCGAAAAAAGAAGCTGACGCATAACCTGCTGGAATACTTTCCACCGGATTTGACCATTTTAAGGGGTGAAACACGATGCTGCATGGAAGGATGCCGGAGAAATACGGAAACCGTTGTGGAGATTTTCTATTGTGATCATAACGGTAAAGGAAATTTTACCATCCTGATGGGAAAAGACATCAATCCGGATCTGATCAATCAAATAAGCACCCCGGCAATCCACATTGCCGGCGGATGCGCCATCCAGGATTATGGCCTGGAGATGCAGCGACGGTTCGGAAAAAAAAATGTAACGTTCAGTAACGGCTGTAATAACCTGGCAGAAACCATTCACGCTTTGTGCAAACACATGAAAGTCAACCCGATTAAACTTTCAGCGACCAACCCGATATTTGCTTTAACCGCATTGGTAAAAGCAAAACTTCATGGAAGCAAAGCCATCATCCCGCCGCTGATTTAGGTTCTTATCTCTAATTTTTGTGTTTTTGGGCAAACAATTTTAAAAGCTCAAAACGTATGGCTAAGGGTCAATGGCTAAGTGGCTAAGAGTCAAATCTTTAATCTTGACAATTAATTCAAGATGTCGAGTAGACCGGCTTCTCCTATGAAAACAAAACATTACAAACGA
>CAZQLG010000101.1:0-8901 GCA_964594105.1 uncultured Desulfococcus sp.
TCCGGATGCGCATCTGTCAAACTGAACAAGGCACGAACGGATTTTTATAACGGTCAGACCGACCAGGTATCCGGAGCATTGCTCAGCGCAGACGATTTGTCTTCACATGATCAACTGTTATACTTCATGGAAAAGGGTGTAATCCTGCATCATGCCGGTGATTATCAGGGCAGTATTGATCTTCTGTTGAACGCCACGGCATTAATAAAAGACCAGGAGGTGATCAGCGCCGGTCAGCAGACTGTCTCTCTGGTAACATCTGAATGGTTTACCGATTACAAGGGGGAATACGCGGAACGGCTTCTGGTTCATACCTACCTGATGATGGATTTTCTCATGCTCGGGGATACGGAAAGTGCGCTGGTCGAAGCAAAGCAGGCGCTGGAGGTTTATGACACTTATCCGGAAGCCTGTTCTGGTGATTATTTTACCCGGGCCCTGATCGCCCATTGTTATGAAGCGGAAAACGAGATTAACGGCGCGTATATTGAATATAAGAAGCTGACCGAGCTCATGCCGGACCCTTCACCGGTTGCCCGTCAACTGTGTAACCTGGGAAATCGATTGGGCTTTGATGATGAGGTGGAACATTTTTGGCAGTTTCTTCCGGAACCAGAATTAAAAGAGAATGGAGGCAGTGGTGCCGGAGAATTGATTATTTTTGTCAGTCAGGGCAAATCACCGATAAAGATCCCTCACAATATTGTGCTGCCCCCGTCCATTCGGTTTTCTTTTTCCACCTATGAAGACCGTAGCGGTTATCTGGTGCCGCCGGGCGTCGGTCCGCTTGCAGGGCCGGGCGCCGCCGACCAGATTACAACCGATGTTGGAGAAGTATTAAAAGCGTCGTTAAAAGAACGTCTGGCGCAGATTATTGCAAAAGAAACCGCCCGGGTCGTGGCCAAGGAGGCCATTGCGCACAACCTCAATAATGACACTTTGGCATTGCTGGGCCGCATTTTCTTTTTTCTTATTGAAGTCCCGGACACCAGATGCTGGGAGACGCTGCCCGCGACCCTGTCCATAATCCGGGTGCCGCTTTCACCAGGGTTGAATCAGATCCATTTAAACGTTATGGGTAGAAATGTGGTCCTGCCGCCAATCGATGTTATCCCCGGCAACAGACCGTTTTATCATTATTATTCCATTCGGGACGGTAACGGACTTTATCCTTTACCTGGAAATCCGCAGCATCGGAACTAACCCTTTATGGCGCCTTATTTAAAAAAAGTCAAAAATTGAAATTTTTATCCATTATTCCAGATTTTTATATCAAAAATTAAGTTTTGTCCGGGCTTATGCATTCTTTATTCCGTGAAGGTGTCTGAAAATTGTAGGTCGGGATTCTTTCCCGACAAATGGAATATGCCAATTGCCGGGAAAGAAACCCGGCCTACGCTGAAGAAGCCGGTTTGCTTACAGAGACGGGATGCGCTATCAATTAACCTTTTACAGAACTCTCAACATCAACCCCAAATTAAAATGATATTCCCATGAAAAAACACACGCGGGTCCTTTACATTTTTTTGATAATCTGTCTGGTTCAACTGGCAGGGGCGGTGTCCGCTTTTAGTTCCGCCGGAGATTCGGAAGCAGTGGCGGATAGAGAAATGGCGCCTGTTGCATTTTCGGATAACGTGACAGACTCCATGAAACGGGGGGCGGAGCAGGTGACGGATGACTTAAGGGACCAGGCCCGGTCTTTGTTTGAATATACCCCCCTGGGTTGGGACATCAATACCCTGGATTATCTGTATGAACAGGCCTTGTCATTGCCCGGAAAACTACCCGTTCTTATCAAAGAGATTCTGGAGCAGAGCCGCGTGCTGGGGGTGGTCGGATCTGTTGTCGTGCTTGTTTTTTTAATTGCGGTTATCTACAGTCTGATCGGCCGCAAGCGGGTTCTTTTAAAGGCGGAACTGACCGCCAAGCCCTTGTTTGAAAAACTGCCCGAAGAACTGTATCCGTTTTTGATGCTTACACTGCTTTCCGTGACCGCTGCGCTGATCCCGCTGATCCTGTTCGGGGTATTTTCCCTGATCAATGCGTTTATCTCCTATGATGCGCCCTGGTTTCTGCTGACCGGCAGACTGCTGGCCCTGTGGTCGATTGGTGCTCTTTTGATCAGCCTGATTCGCGGCATTGTAGAGCAGAAAATATTTTTTATCCAGACGGAATACGGGGATACAATTTTCCGCCTGTTCCGTCTGGGTGTGCTGTATGTCCTGTTCGGCATAGCGGTTTTATGGGGCGCGGAAGCGTTTGGTCTGCGTGAGGATTTCCTGGCGTTTTTGCGGTTTTTGATTTTTCTGTCCATTGTGTTTTTCTTTTTTATTATTTTGCTCAGGAAAAAAGCGGTATTGTCCCTTTTGCCAAAATTGCCGGACAAATCTTTTCAGGTTTTTTTAAAAGGCTTTGACCGATATTATTATCCGGTCATGGGCCTGACGCTGCTCACCGGGGTGATGTGGTGCTTTGGATATAAACGGTTTTCCACTGTGCTGTGGACAAAAACATGGGCAATTGCCGCTGTCTATATCGGGTTTTCCGTTGTGTATCATCTTGTTATCCGAAGGCTTCAGCAGTGGGAGCGCAAAATCGAAAAATCCGATGAACACGCCCTTGCATTTGTTTTGTCCCTGAAAGGGTTTATTTTATATATTTCAATTATTATCACGGCCCTGGTGATGGCCGATCTGCTGGGGATTCTTGCGCCGATCCGGCGGGTTATCTCCTTTCCGCTTTTCAGTATCGGCAGTTCGGTGTTTTCTCTGTGGATTATTGCCAAAGCGGGACTGATTCTGGTGATATTTTTATATGCCACCCGCTTGCTTTGTTCCTGGTTAAATTACAGAATTTATCCGTCCATGAAGGTGGAATCGGGCACGGCGTATGCGATTGATACATTTTTAAGATATTTCATGCTCATTATCGGTGTGTTTATTTCTCTTGAAATCGTGGGGTTTGACTTTCGGGCGCTGATGGTGTTTGCCGGTGCCATTGGTATTGGTTTGGGGCTGGCCCTGCAGGGCATGGCATCCAATCTGATCAGCGGGTTTGCCATTATTTTCGGCGGCAAAATACGGCGGGGGGACTGGCTGGAAGTCGGAGAAACCATGGGGGCGGTCACAGACATTGATCTCCGGGCCACCAAAGTTAAGACACGGGACAATATCGAGTATATTATTCCCAATGCGGACTTGATGGCCAATACGATTGTTAATTATACCCTGTCATCACCCGTGATACGCATTGACGTGCCGTTTGGCGTATCGTATGCGTCAAATCCGAGGAAAATTGAGCAACTGGTGCTTGAAACCGCTGAAAAAGAACCGGCGGTTATGGTGTCCAAAAAACCACAACTCCGGCTTGTCGGGTATGGGGATAATTCCATCGATTTTCAGCTGCTTATCTGGATTGATGTTCGTAAGACCGCCCGTCGGGGTGTTCGCAGTAAACTGTATTTTGCCCTGTTTGAAACCTTTGCCAGAGAAGGGATTGAAATTCCTTTTCCACAGCAGGATGTGCATTTTCGGTCCGGAATTGAGTGGGATAGGTTTGGGAAGTCGGCATCGGTTTGATTTTTTTCGTGATAAATTGGTAAAGAATGAACCCCTGACTATTTGCGGTATGCCCCCATTTAGATTTGTATTTATTCTTTGAAACATACTGCCTCCCGATTCACGACCCTCACAAAGAATGGGAGCTGATCTGGTATGAAAATTTTAATTGCCTGTTATTCCCGGACCGGGTTTACTGAAAAACTGGCTGACCGCATTGCACAAGATCTCAACGCGCGCGGCCATATTGTAAAGAGAGACCGCATTGATGTCGTGAACCGGAAAAGTGGGTGGCATCTTCTTTTCAGGCAGATATATCAGTATCCGTTGGTTGGCCTTGCTTTAATCAGTCCTGCTTTTTCACGCTGGTGGCTGAAAAACTATCGTCAACCGGAAGAAGATATTTGTCCGCTTCATTATCCGGATGTGTCAGAATTCGATCATATTTGTATCGGTGGACCCAAGTGGGCCTATACCTCATATCCGGTTGCGCGATACTTTAAACAGGTTAACGGGCTCGAAAATAAAGCGGTGAGCGCTTTTGCTACGTTTGGTGGACCGCCGTTAAAGAGATTTGAAATAGAATTTATTTTTACGCCCATGACCCGGCAAATCCAAAAATCCGGCGGAAAACCGGATTCTACTTTAGGGGTGTCCAGTAATTATCATGAGCTTCCTTTGATCTGGATTTTCAGGCTGGTTTCCTGGGTTATTTTCAGGCGTTCCCTGACGTCTTTTACGGTTGACAGCGATTATGGAAAGCAGAGATTAAAGGCATTTTGTAAGAATTTGACAAATCGATGATTTTGTTTAAAACTAATAAGGGATTATGAATGGACTGATTGCCGGGTTTGGGTTCAGGAACACGAATATTTTAAATATTGCGTATTTGGTGACGAATTTTCTGCTATTCGCTGAGCGATAAAGGTGCCTATGAAAATTCAATCAAAATTAATTTTAGCTTTTCTGACGGTCTCATTGTCCTCTATGATTCTGATCAGCTTTCTGTTTTATTCTAACGGAAAAAAGAATCTGACCCGACAGATTTTTAATCATCTGGAGTCTGTTGCCTCAATTCAACACAACCGGATAAAAGCCATTAATGAACAGAATATGGTCCGTTTGAAGCTGGTGGCAAGCAGAACCCAGTTGCGTATTAGTCTCAGGGATTTCAATATTGAAGGCGATCCGTACCATCTGGAAATGATGGTTCAAAATCTGGCGGATGTCAAATGGGCATTAAAGGATTTTAGAAATATCTGCATTGTTTCGCTGGATGGAATTGTTATCGCATCAACGGACCCGGAAAAAATGGGAAAAAGTGTCGCTGAGCGGGATTTTTTTATTCGTGGTATGGCAGAATACAGCGTTGACCAATTTTTTCTGGATAATAACCAAAACCTGATGACCCATCTTTCCGGGCCATTGATTCTCCATAATCAGCTTCTGGGTGTTCTGATAATTGAGTCAGGGGCTGAAAATATCATTTCTTCCGTTAGTGACTATACCGGTCTTGAAAAAACGGGTGAAACAATCCTGGCCCGGCGAATGGAAAATGGCGATGCCCTGTTTATTATGCCGACACGGTTTAAACCGGATGCGGCATTGAAACTGCGAATAGCCAAAGAGCGACAGGACATCCCGATCATCCAGTCCTTTGACGGGAAGCCGCAGCTTTTATCGGATGCGGTGGATTACCGGGGCGTCCCGATCCTGGCCGTCACCCGATATATCAAAGATATCGGGTGGGGGCTTGTTGTTAAAGTTGACCTGGCCGAGGCCCTGGCCCCGGTCATAGGAATGCGCAATTTAATCGCCTGTTTAATTGTTTCCGCGACGTTTTTTATCCTTTTTATTTCAATTTATTTTTCAAAAAGTATTACCCGACCAATCATTCAGCTAACAGCAACGGCCAAGAAAATATCCAAAGGGGATTATACTGTTCTGGCAGATGAATCCGTGAAGAGTGAAACCGGAATTCTGGCCCATGCGTTTAATACCATGACAGCCAGTTTGATTAAATCCCATAAGACGCTTGAAAAAAATATTGAAGAACTTTCCGAAAGTGAAGAGCAAATCAGAAATCTTTTGAATTCAACGGCAGAAGCCATATACGGGATAGATATTAATGGGAATTGTACTTTTTGCAATCCTTCCTGCCTGCGTTTGCTGGGGCATGAAAAGGATAATGATTTGTTTGGGAAAAATGTTCATCAGCTGATTCATCATACCCATTGGGACGGTCGGCTGTATTCGCCAGGAGAATGCAAGATCCTGAAGCTTTTGCAAAACAAAATTCCGGTCCATGATGATTCGGAGGTATTGTGGCGCTCCGACGGCACCCGCTTTTGGGCCGAATATTGGGCGTATCCGGTCATTAGAGATAATGAAATTGTCGGCGCGGTGGTCACTTTTATTGATATCAGTGAACGCAAAGCGGCGGCGGCGGAAAAGGAAAAACTGAATGCCCAGCTTCAACAGAGTCAGAAAATGGAGGCCATTGGTACCTTGGCTGGCGGGATTTCGCATGATTTCAACAATATACTTACAGCTATGATCGGATATGCAGAACTGGCGCAAATGAAATCATCAGAACAGGGTGATATTTTCAGATATTCAGGAGAAGTCATCAACGCCGGGCAGCGGGCCAAGGAACTCGTGAGACAGATTTTGACTTTCAGTCGGCAATCGGATCATGAACGCAGGCCGATGGAAATCCAATTGATTGTTAAAGAGGTCTTGAAATTATTGCGGGCATCGATTCCATCTACCATTGAGATTCGTGAAAATATTGACACGCAAAGCGGAACGGTTATGGCGGATTCCACTCAGATCCATCAGGTTTTAATGAATCTTTGTACCAACGCGTATCAATCCATGCGGGAAATCGGCGGCCTTCTGACGATAACCCTGCACCCGGTTGATATTCAGAGAAATGATGTCAAAACGGCAGGGTTTGAGGTAACTCCCGGACCTTATATGAAAATCCAGGTGAGCGATACAGGATGCGGGATGACGCCGGCCGTCATGGAGCGGATATTTGAGCCTTATTTTACGACAAAGGGTAAACGTGAAGGAACCGGCATGGGACTGGCTTTGGCACATGGCATTATTAAAAATCATGACGGTCATATTGTTGTTTTTAGTGAACCGGGAAAAGGGTCGACGTTTCAGGTTTATCTGCCCAGAATTATAAGCGAATTAAACCGGACTGTCCGCAAGGAGGATGACCCGCTGCCCGGTGGCAAAGAACGGATACTGGTCGTTGATGATGAAGTAACGATTCTGGAGATGGAACAACAAATGTTGGAAACGCTCGGTTATCAGGTAACCGCATCGAGCAATTGTGTTGAAGCGTTTCGGTTGTTTGTGGGCCGCCCGGATGATTTTGACCTTATCATTACGGACATGACCATGCCGGAAATGACCGGCGCGGAGTTGGCGCGGAAAGTATTAATCATTCGGCCGAAAATACCGATTATACTCTGTACCGGATTTAGTGAGTTAATCGACGAAAAAAAGGCCAAAGCCATCGGTATCCGGGAATATATCATGAAACCCATTGTGATCAGAGAAATCGCAATCGTTGTTCGAAATTTACTGGATGAAAAGTAAGGTTTCCGATAGAAGTGGTTTCAAAATAAATTTTATCCAATTCGAGAAAAACAATTTATTGCCTCTATGTACATCTTCATATTTATCGTAATGCTGATCCTGTCTGTATATCCGGTTTATAAAATTATAAAGCAGGTGCAGCGGAAAAAGTTGCGGGCATTGCCAGTCAATCCGGCGTGGGAAAAAGTTCTTGAAAAAAATCTGCCGATTTATTTGAAGCTTCCGGATCATTTGAAAACCGAACTTCACGGGCATATTCAGGTGCTTCTTCATGAAAAGAATTTTGAAGGGTGCGGCGGGCTTGAATTAAATGATGAAATTCGTGTGACCATTGCGGCCCAGGCCGGCATTCTGTTACTCAATCGGAAAGCAAAATATTACCCGAAGCTGTCTTCAATTTTAGTTTATCCTTCGGCATATGTTGCCAAAAATATTCGAAACAGGAATGGTTTTGTGGCAGAATCCCAGGTTCGTCTTGGGGAATCCTGGACGACCGGCACGGTGGTGTTGTCCTGGGACGATATTCTTCGAGGGGGTGTTGATCCAAAAGACGGGCATAATGTGGTTCTTCATGAATTTGCACACCAGTTGGATCAGGAGGACGGGGTGGGCGACGGCACACCGGTATTGCCGCAATATTCCCGTTATATATCTTGGGCCGGGGTGCTGGGAAAAGAATTTGATGTGCTCCAAAAAAAAGCATCACGGGGTACAAAGGTGCTGATGGATCATTACGGTGCAACCAATCCGGCAGAGTTTTTTGCCGTGGCGACCGAGACTTTTTTTGAAAAATCCCGGCACCTGCAACGCAAGCACCCGGAATTATATGATCAGTTAAAAGATTATTATCAAATGGATCCTGCCGCCTGGACGACTAAAAAAATGTGAGATGTTTATGAATTATGTTGCTCAGGAACATCGTTTGACTTAAGCCTTTTTATCTAATATTATTCAGACTTACCATATTCCAATTAAAATTATCTCCACCTGATCAAGTTCAAGATACTCTAAAAAAACCATCGCAGCACGGTGTTCTTTTACCTTTCCCCATAGTTATGAGGATTAAGTTGTATGAAACGACCGGCAAAAGCTTTCTTTCTGGTGATTTTTGGTATTTTTCTGGGGTTTCCTGTCTTCAGCATGACCTATTACACCATGGTCCGGACGTCGACCCCTGAGTTCTGCGCCTCCTGTCATGAAATCCAGTTTGCCTACAACACATGGAAAACATCTACCCATGTGAACAATGCCCAGGGATTTGTTGCGGACTGTATGGATTGCCATCTGCCAGCCCCCCACGACACAGTAAATTTTTTCTATATGAAGACCCTGCATGGTGCGAAAGATATTCTCGCCCATTTTACAATGGACGAATACGATCATGCTGAACACCGGGAAGCGGCGTATCAATCCTTTAAAAACTACCAGTGTCTGAAGTGTCACCGGAACCTGCTGCATATCCCGGATAAGCGCGGCGCCATGCTGGCACACAGAACCGTCTTATATCCACAACCGGGCATGGAGAAAAAATGCGTCGATTGCCACCGGGATCTGGTTCACAATAAAACGCCGATATATAACTATAAGCAGTACCAAACATTTTAAAAGGATGGCTTCGTGAAAAGTCCAAATTCTTTGTTGCGCTTCATTCTTCGTTTTTCATAGTACACTAAGTACGAATCATCACTCAGAATTTGCGCGCCTTGCCAATTTTATAATATTGGTG
>CAZQLG010000102.1:0-8814 GCA_964594105.1 uncultured Desulfococcus sp.
ATACTGATAGCAGGTATACCGTTTACGGGCAAGACGTTTTCAATATGCCACATTAAAGATTCTTGTTGACCTCTTTGAAACGTCTGTATTAATTTGCCACATCCGACCATCTGGGCGCTCCAGTTCTGGCGTAAAATTAAGGATGTTGTAAAAAAATGGCACACGGAAATATCGGCATTGATTTGTCACCTGAACAAAAAGCAGCGGTTGAATATATCGGGCCGGCACTGGTAGTGGCTGGTGCAGGATCCGGGAAAACAAGGACGCTGACGGCTAAAATCGCTTACTTGATCGACAATGGCTATTCCCCGGAAAGTATTTTGGCGATAACGTTTACAAATAAAGCGGCCGGGGAGATGAAATCCCGCCTGGTTGATTTAACCGGGCTTTCACTTGACCGGTTTCCCTGGGTCCGGACGTATCATTCCGCCTGCTTCATGATATTAAAGAAACATTGCCATATCCTGGGGTATGCGCCGCCACTCCAGATTTATTCTGACTATCAGCAGCAGAAAATTGTGAAAGAAATTCTCGTAAAACATGATATTGATAAAAAACATTTGTATGCGATACGGTCGCATCTTTCCAAAGCAAAAAACTCCGGAGATCCCGGTTCCTACTTTGACGCGCAGCGGCGGATGGCATATGTCAATCTTGTCGAAATCTATAAATTGTATGAAAAAGAATTGTTTTCAAAAAATGCAGTGGACTTTGATAATATTCTGCTGCTGACCCGGAATCTCCTGCGGGACCATGCTGAAATCCAACGTCAGTACCAGGCTTTGTTTTCGTACCTTTTAGTTGATGAATATCAGGATTCCAATAATCTTCAGGAAGCGTTAACCCGCCTTTTGGTCGGAACTGGGAATCTGTTTTGCGTGGGCGATGACTGGCAGTCGATTTATGGCTTCCGAGGCAGCAATGTAGAACATTTTATTGGGTTTGAAAAAAATTATAAAGGGGCCAGGATCTTTCGGCTGGAACAGAATTATCGGTCTTCTGAAGAAATTGTCCAGGCTGCCAATGAATTGATCCGGTTTAATAAAAATCGTGTTGACAAGGATTGTTATTCACAAAAAAATGGTGGTCTCATAGAAGTGCATGATTTTTATAGTGACGATGAAGAGGCCGGGTGGGTGACCCGGAAAGTTAAATGGTTAAATAGCGATGGCATCAGATATGAGGACATGGCTGTTTTGTATCGTACCAAGTTTTGCTCTTTAAGCTTTGAAAAGGCGTTCCGATCGGCGGGGATTCCCTATAAAATGCTCGGCGCCAAGGGCTTTTTTGAACGCAAGGAGATTATGGATATCAACTGCTATCTGACGGCGGCAGTATTTGAAAAAGATGATGTTTCCTTTGAAAGAGTCATTAATATACCGAAACGCGGGATTGGTCCGGGAACCATAAAAAAAATTAATCAGATGCGAACCGGTGAAATGAGCCTTCAGGATGCGGTTTATAAAGCACTGGAAGAGAAAGTGCTTCCAGACAAAGTATACAAGGCGCTAAAAAGTTTGATGGCTTTGCTGGATGATATTAAAACAATGTTGCCCGAAGCCGCCATCCGTGAGCTTCTGCAACGGTCTGATTATCTGGATTACCTGCGGAACTATTCCAAAAAAAGCAGTGATTTTACGTCACGGGAAGAAAATCTGGACCAGCTGATATATTCCGCTTCACAATATCCCACCTTGCTGGATTACCTGGAAGATGCTTCTTTGGTGAAAGAAGACAAGGATGAAGCGGGTGATTCGGAAAACAGCGTCAGTCTTTCAACCATGCATGCCAGCAAAGGGCTGGAGTTTTATACGGTTTTTGCTGTGGGGTGCGAGGAAAATTTACTGCCGCACTGGAGATCAAAAGAAACGGAATCGGAAATTGCCGAAGAGCGGCGGTTGCTGTATGTGGCGATGACCCGGGCGGAGCAGTACCTGTATATTTCTTCGGCAGGCTACCGAAAAGGGCAGTATAATTCCCCCAGCCGGTTTATTTCCGAATTATCAGAATCATCATATGTGTAGTTATTATTAGTTTTTTAGGATGTTTTTAAGCTTTTGTTCAAGCTCGTCATGAAGTTTTTTTTTCTTCTCGGTCTGCTCCGATTGAATGGATTTAATTTTATTGATTTCCGCTTTTCTTGATTTTTTGAATTGATCCAGTTCGGATTGCAGGGTGTTGGGTTCCGATTGGTCGGGTATTTCTTCGATGGTTAAATGGTCTTTGACAAAAAAACGGGTTTCACCCGGTTTTTCCAGCGCTTCGATGATCTGCATTTCGCTGAGTTTAAGGCACAAACGGTTTCCTTCCTCTAAAGAGATTGAAAGAATTTTGCAGATATTGTCGATTGTCGGCGGTCCGGCATATTTATGTTCGTGGATTCGGATGGCCGCAACGATGAGATGTGCCTGTGTATAGAGATTATTTTTTCCCATTTAGATGAATGCCCTGTTGAGAAATCAGCGTTGGTTATGGTAAACTAAAAAATATCTGCGCATAAATTTTGATCATTGTTTGTCAGCGATAACTTGACACTAATTTATAATAATCGTATCATCTTGTAACTTTTTGTCAAGCTGATCGCAAAACCAAGCCATAAACAATTCAATAACATATATATTATGGAGGAGATAATGACTGATATCTATAAGGTAGCCGCCAGAGAAATTTTAGATTCAAGGGGAAATCCGACGGTCGAAGTGGATGTGACGCTGTCTTGTGGTGCCAAAGGCCGTGCCGCAGTCCCTTCCGGCGCTTCAACCGGAACCCGGGAAGCGCTTGAGCTCAGGGATGGTGATAAAAATCGATATATGGGCAAAGGCGTTCAAAAAGCGGTTGACAATGTCAGGAATGTCATTGCACCGGAAATATGCGGTATGGATGCCACCGACCAGTTTACGCTTGATAATTATATGATTGATCTCGATGGCACACCCAATAAGGCCAAGCTCGGTGCCAATGCCATGCTCGGCGTTTCCATGGCAGCGTCACGCGCGGCTGCGGATGCATACGCGCTTCCATTATACCGGTATCTTGGGGGCCTGAATGCGAGATTTCTACCCATGCCGATGATGAATATCGTCAATGGCGGGGCACATGCGGCAAACAATCTGGATATACAGGAATTCATGATTATACCCACGGGCGCCAAAAGTATTTCGGAAGCGGTGCGCATGGGATCTGAAACATTTCACAGCTTAAAACGGCTTTTAAAAGAAAAGGGAATGAGCACGGCAGTGGGTGATGAAGGTGGATTCGCGCCTGATTTTTCATCCAATGAAGAAGCCATCAAAGTCATCATAGATGCGATATCCGCAGCTGGCTATAAACCGGGAGAAGATATCGGTTTGGCCATTGATGCGGCGGCCAATGAATTTTATGTGGATGGAAAATATTTTTTGGCATCTGAAAATAAAAAATTGACGGCCAGGGAAATGATTGATTATTATCAGGTGCTGATAGACAAATATCCCCTGTATTCTATTGAAGATGGGTTGGCTGAGCAGGACTGGGAAAACTGGACATTGATGACGGAAAAGCTGGGACGGTTTGTTCAAATAGTCGGTGATGATATTTTTGTGACCAATCCCGAGATTTTTGGAAAAGGGATTTCCGACGGTATTGCCAACTCCATTTTGATTAAATTGAATCAGATCGGCACGGTTACCGAAACACTCGTGGCCATCGATATGGCAAAACAAGCTGGTTATACCACTGTTATATCGCATCGTTCAGGAGAGACAGCAGATAATTTTATATCTGATCTGGTTGTCAGTGTCACCGGCGGACAGATTAAGACCGGTTCCATGTCAAGAAGCGATCGGGTTTCAAAATACAATCAGCTGATCCGGATTGAAGAAGAGCTCGGAAGTAGCGCCCGGATGTCTGAAAATGTTTTTACGGGGTAATTTGTTCATCCGTTTTATTTGATAATCTCGTAAAAAGTTAGATTCCGATGGCAAAGAAAAAAGTTCCAAATTCGAGGCGCGCAAATCCTGAGTGATGATTCGTGCTTATCGTACTTTGAAGAAACGAAGGGTGCAGCGCAACAAAGAATTTGGACTTTTTACGAAGCCATCATTATTTGATTTGTTTTATACGCCAATAAAATAGACAAAATTATATGTATTGGTTCAGAAGGCTGATAATTAAATTTTCGGTTTATGTCTGTTTGTCGATATTTTTATTGTCTTCGGCAAACGCATATGTACTCAGGGGAGAACATGTTCTTCAATTAATGATTAAAAAGAATAATTTTCCGGTAAGATTATTTGTCAACCAGCAAATTTCTTTTTTTGATCCCGGCGTTGAAGCCATCAACACGGCGTATGAACAAACGGTCCGTTATCGAATCCCGGAAGCATTCCGTTCTGATATTGATGCTTATGGCCTGAAACGAATTCACGTTGTATCGTCAGGTAATCCACTGACAGTTATTGACGGTCGTGTCGTTGCGGAATCTGAAGCGTGGACGGATCATTATAAAGATATATTTTTTTACCGGTCCAGGAAACGACTGGTAGAAAAACTTGAAACCCTTGGTATTAATTTTTTTGTGACCAGTCTTGGACGGTATAATGGCGTTATCTGTTATGTTTTGGGTGCTCAATACCCGGACGAAACAGTCCCGCAACTCTGGGTTGTAAAAGAATCTTTTCAACCGGTCCGTTGGATTTTTAATGTTTCTGATGCGCAAGGGGTTGTAGAACAAAAGGAAATTCGTTATGGTGACTGGAAAAATTACAACAATTCCCGGTATCCATCAAAAATTGAATTTTATCAGGGGCAGCGCCTGATCCAGCGTATTGCTGTTTTGCAAGTTGAAATAAATCCTTCTTTTTCCGAGGCGCTGTTTGATATTGAACAATTGAAAATTTTTTATTCAACCGGGCGTGAAGAAACAGATTCAGCATATCAAAATGATATTGAAAAACGAATCGAAGAATTTAAAAAGATTTATGAATGATGTGCGTTCAATAAGATGGTATTCATTAATTTTTTAAGGACTGATAAATGACAGGAAAGACGAAGTTCATATTTGTTACGGGCGGGGTCGTATCATCTTTAGGAAAAGGGTTGGCCTCCGCATCTATTGGCGCACTTCTTGAGAGCAGGGGGCTGAAAGTTTCTTTACTGAAGCTGGACCCGTATATCAACGTAGATCCCGGAACAATGAGTCCATTCCAACATGGTGAGGTGTTTGTGACAGATGACGGCACTGAAACCGATCTTGATCTGGGGCATTATGAACGGTTTGTGAATGTCCGGTTAACGGCTAATCATAATTTTACAACCGGAAAAATTTATAATTCTGTTATTACAAAGGAACGGCGAGGCGATTATCTTGGTGGTACGGTTCAGGTAATCCCCCACATTACGGATGAAATAAAAAACAGCATCAAGCTGTGTGTGGATGATGTCGATATTGTGATTGTGGAAATCGGCGGGACAATTGGCGATATTGAGAGTCTTCCGTTTCTTGAAGCGATCCGGCAGTTCCGGTTTGATGTGGGTAAGGAAAATGTTCTGTATATTCATCTGACCTTTGTGCCTTATATCCCGACAGCCGGTGAGGTGAAGACAAAACCAACCCAGCACAGTGTTAAGGAACTTAGAGGTATCGGTATTCAACCGGATATTCTGCTTTGCCGGACAGACCGGTTTTTATCGGATGATATCAAGGCCAAGATTGCCTTGTTTTGTAATGTCAGCCAGGATGCCGTTATTACGGCAAAGGATGTGGATTGCATTTATGAGGTTCCGCTTGTATTCAACAAGGAAGGGCTGGATCAGAAAATTCTCGAGTTGTTGAATGTGTGGACGGGTTCTCCGCGTCTTGATGCCTGGCGAAAACTGATTGAAAAAATTAAAAATCCGAAACACTCGGTGAAGATCGCGGTGGTTGGAAAATATACGGATTTAACGGAATCTTATAAAAGTCTCAACGAAGCGTTGTTTCATGGCGGCACTGACAATGATGCCAGCGTCGACCTGCTGTTTATTGATTCGGGCACCATCGAAAAAGCCAATTATGAAAAAATGCTTTCCGAAGCCGACGGAATTTTAGTCCCTGGCGGATTTGGCTCGCGTGGCGTGGAAGGGAAAATTTTGTCCATTCAATATGCCAGGGAAAACATGATTCCCTATTTTGGCATATGTCTGGGGATGCAGCTTGCGGTGGTTGAATTCGCTCGCCACGTTTCCAGGATCAAGGACGCCCATAGCTCTGAATTCAATCCCGGCACTAAATCTTCGGTCATTTATTTAATGCGTGAATGGTTTGATGAAAAAACGCAATCAATTCAAAAAAGAGATGTTGATTCAGAAAAAGGCGGGACCATGAGACTTGGTGCCTATCCGTGTAAGCTGGTAAAAAAAGATTCCCTTGCCTTTAAAGCTTATCAGGTCGGAAAAATTTCCGAACGGCACCGGCACCGATATGAATTCAATAACGAATATAAAGAAACACTGGAACAGAGCGGATTGATTTTTACCGGTCTTTCGCCAAAAGAAGATCTTGTTGAAATTATCGAGATTAAAGATCATCCCTGGTTCCTCGGGTGTCAATTCCATCCGGAATTCAAATCCCGGCCCATGCAACCCCATCCGTTATTCAGAGAGTTCATCAAGGCATCCCTTGACAAAAAATTAGGCAAGAAATCTAAAACCGGCAAGTAAAGATTCGTATACTGATTTTTTGATATGTTATTCGACCCGATACATACCCAAAAACCATCCCGCCTGATTCCCGGTGATACGATTGGTGTTATTGCGCCATCCAGTCCCTTTGACAGACAAAAATTTTATAGTGGTCTTTCAGTTTTAGAAGAAATGGGCTTTACGGTGTTTTTTCCGGAAACTATTTTTGAACAAAAAGGGTATCTGGCCGGCTCAGATACGCATCGGGCCAATATCTTAAATTTAATGTTCAGAGATAAGGGGGTTAAGGGGATCATTTGCGCACGTGGTGGGTACGGAGCGCTTAGAATTCTTCCTTTGATTGATTTTGATGCGGTGGCATTAAACCCGAAAATATTTATCGGGTGCAGTGATGTCACCATTTTGCTGAATACGTTTTTTTCAAAGTGCGGACTGGTTTCCCTGCATGGCCCGATGATCGAATCCCTTTCTAAGGCGTCGGATGAGACAAAGCAGTCGTTGCGTGATATGCTTATAACGGCGCAGGCTTTAACGATAGTTTGCGAAAATAGGACGGTCATTCATTCCGGTGTGGCGTCCGGGATCATGGCCGGCGGTAATCTGACCACATTATGCCATTTGGTGGGCACCCCTTTTGAACCGGACTTTTCAGGGCAGATACTTTTGCTTGAAGACATTGGTGAATCGCCTTACCGAATTGATCGGTTGCTGATGCACATGAAGCTGGCCGGATGTTTTGAAGCAATTCGTGGCATTGTTTTGGGATCATTTAAGGGATGTGGGGAACCGGGCCTTGTCTATCAAATTTTTGATGATATTTTTTCCAACGATTGTTTTCCGATTCTGGCCGGTTTTGATATCGGTCATGATGAACCGAATTTAACCATTCCTTTTGGGATTAATGCGTCTTTGGACACTGCCGTCGGAAACCTTTCCTTTGCTGAATCGCCGTTTGTCGGTAATTGATGGATACGTGCATTGTTTTTGAGAATGGGATGTTAATCCAATGGAATTGGATAGGGGCATGAGGCATGTTGATAGGCTTATGCGACAGGCAATATCCGCAACGGTTTTCCCCGGGGGGCGGTTGCTGGTTTCGCACGCCGGCCGGATTCTTTTTAACGAAGCATACGGTCTCGCCAATATATATACGGGGCAGCCAGTCACTGTCGATACGGTATTTGATCTTGCCTCATTAACAAAACCGCTGGCCACCACACTGGCTGTTATGGGGTTAATTCAGGACGGAAAGCTCCACATTGACCAGCGCCTTTCTTCAATTATTTCTGATTTCAGCAACACGCCAAAAGCGAATATTCAGATTCGTCACCTGTTATATCACACCGCAGGCTTACCGGATTATCGTCCGTATTATATCGACATCAGTCAGCTTTCGATTGAGCATCGAAAAGACGCATTAAGGGAAAAATTGATTTCAGAGCCCCTGATATCAACAATCGGCAAACAAACCCGGTATTCTGATATTGGATTTATGATTCTTGAATGGGTCATCGAACGCTTATCAGGGACGGGTTTAAATGATTTTGTACAGAAAAAAATATATGACCCCATGGGACTCGAAAATTTGTTTTTTATTGTTCATGATCAATACATTCCAAAGAAGAATTATGCGGCAACAGAATTATGTCCCTGGCGGCAGATTCTGTTAAACGGGCGAGTGCATGATGACAATGCATATGTTATGGGCGGCGTCGCCGGACATGCCGGTTTGTTCGGTACGGCGGAATCTGTTCATGCCATTGTACTTGAATTATTAAAAAGTTTTCATGGGAATCCTTCAGTACATACTTTTCAACCGGATCTGGTGCGTTCGTTTTTTCATAAACCCGATAAAAATGGCCGTGTTCTGGGATTTGATGTGCCGTCACCCATCGGTTCCAGCTGTGGAGAACTGTTTGACAGGGATGTCACCGTGGGGCACTTAGGGTTTACCGGTACTTCTTTCTGGATGGATTTAGCGCAGCAGGTGATTGTCATACTCCTGACCAATCGTGTCCATCCTTCCCGGAACAATGAGCAGATAAAAAAATTCAGACCCATAATTCATAATCAGGTGATGAAACGATTCAGAACGCTTTCGATCTTGTGATTTCAGGGATTTTATGCTTGTAATAGCAGACTATATCTGGTATC
>CAZQLG010000103.1:0-8709 GCA_964594105.1 uncultured Desulfococcus sp.
AGACAATGAAAAAAATTGTCACTGGTATTATCTTTCTGGTTGGTTTCCTGATGACTGTTTCACCTGCACTTTGTAAGACTAAAAATATTGTCCCCAATGGCAGCTTTGAAACAAAAACAACTGAAAATTTACCCGAGGGCTGGCTCACAAAAACACATCGGGGGACATCTGCCGAGTTTTCATTTAATGATGCGGAAAAACACAGTGATTCATATTCATATCTGATAAAAATCAACCCGCCCGGCGGCAGCGTATTATTTTATCCGGAAAAGAAAATGACGAAAATCAAGCCCGGAAAAAAATACCAGTTCAGTGTATGGGTCAGGGCCAAAGGATTGGGATACAGCCCCAACTTCATCGCACCGGCCATACGGATTAATTACAAGCCCAAGCGGCTATCACCGGTCCCCACAATTGATCTGATGCTTGAAATGAAAGGTGAAAATGAATGGAAAAACTTGATTCTGACAACTATTGCACCGCCGACCGCAAAACAAATCACCGTGGATTTTCTACTGACAAAGGGAAGCGTCTGGATCGATGATGTAGAGATTACAGAAGTTGAGTAATTTTAATATAACCCAACTCTACGAAGCCATCAAAACTACCCATTTTATCCAATCACCGCAGGAGCTTTTCTTTTAAAAGCGCCTGCGTTTCTTTTTTAACTCCCGCCTTTTTTGCCAGATACTCGGAAGCAGACCCGTAATTGTTTCGCAGATGATCCAGGAGTGCATGGATGCATTCCAATGGAGCGGTAAAATAGGGAACGAGTTTATCCGGATCAACACCGTAAGAAGCAATCAGTTCAAAAATCGTTGGAAGCAATTCGGCAATATAAATATTGGACAATTGATGATCTTCAATAACTGTTTTTTCGTCAACGCCCAGCATCAGTAGAATCAAGGCCGCACAGGTTCCGGCCCTGTCTTTTCCGCCGGTACAATGGAAAAGCAAAGCCGTTCCTTTTGAATCGGCAATAAAATTAATCACCTCCCCCCAGACACTAGCAAACTCTTCAATATTTCGGATATAGCCGTTTACCATAAAATCAGGGGTCAGCCAGCTGACATCTCCCTTTTTTAATCGGACCATGGCATCAACAAAATCAAACGACCCATAGGCCACCGGAAGATTGACATGGGACATCGAGCCGTTTTCCGGCAGTTTATCCGGGGATTCACTGACTTCCGCCGGTGATCTGAAATCAAATACCCGTTCAATGCCCATTTGCGTGAGCACCTGGTGATCTTTTCCCGTCAGCCGGGCCAGGCCATCCGACCTGAACACCTTTCCCCATTTGACTTCACGACCATCTCCGGTTCTGTAACCACCAATATCCCTAAAATTCACAGTACCTTCCAGAAGAACACGCCGCTCGGCAGTCAACAGACGGGTTCCATCTTCATCCACAACATGATAATAATACCGGGTCCCAGTATCCAGCCCGTTGATTTTAACGCACCCATTATTTGATTCATCAACAGGCACTTTCTGCAATACATCCTTCCGTCTTAAGCCGGCGCATACGGAAATTGTTGGCTTGCAGTCCTTCGACTGCCAGCACAATTCCACGGTTTCACTATCAATTCGCCGAACCTGAATATCTGATAAAATTGATTTCTTTTCATTATGATTCATAAAAATTTTATTCCTTGTATCCTTCGGATGGTCCTTCACGATATTTATCTCAGAGGGTGTTAACAAATCTACATATGACAATAAAACCAAAACTTCAATATACGATGATGACACTCACCGGGCAAGAATAAAACAGACAAGAAAGTATCAATCAAACAGGCCCTTCAGTTGCCCGCCCAAAGATTTCATTTCATCCTTAATACCATCAAGCCCATCTTCGAGTCCCTCGAGCTCATTTTTCAGGACCCCAATAACATCCGGTGAAATAATCTGTCCGTACAATTCATTTATTACAATCAGCATGGCCTGCGCCATATCAACACCGTTCTGTTTTTCTCCAACGTTCTTCAAATGGATTTCGGAAATCGTTGTTGAAATAATATCTCCACCGGCGAATGCAACGGCTGTTTTAACCTTGATATTCTTTAAAACCAGATCCCGAATAATGACTTTTTTCCCGTCTTTTTTCTCTACCTTTTTTTCTCCGACCTTTTTTTCTAATTTTTCAGGCTTTTTCATATTATCAATCATTGCACGGAAATTATCTGTCGTGCCCTTGATTTCATATGTAATCTCCGGGCCAATCACTTCAATACGATCAATAATGATTGTATCTTTTGTCAATGTGCTTTCATCAACATCAATAAGGATTGACCCGACAGTAATGGCGTGCGGCGAAGAAAACCCTTTCGGGTTGCCCAGAACAAAATTTTCAAGCCGGACCTGTGCCTCAAAAACAGACACATCAGCGCTATCCAGATGCATTTGTGTTTGTGTAATTTCCGGGCCATATGTATTTATGGCGATTTTGACAATCGTACCAAGATTAAACACGGCAATCAACGACACCATAACAACGAATAAAGCGCCGCAAAGCAAACTGATCAACAATTTCTTCATGATATTTTATCCTTTTGCATTAAGTTTTTGAGCGAAACGAAAAAAATTATGGACCCCCTCCTCCATGCTGTCAAGCAGCGAATAGATCACGGGAATAACGACCATGGTCAGAAAAGACCCTGCCAGCAGTCCGGTAGCGGCAGCAATACCGAGCGGACTCATTCTTTCAAGGCCAACCGCCATTTCAAATATCAGGGGGGTCAAACCGATGATGGTGGACGTGGTTGTCATCAAAATCGGCCGTATCCTCAACCGGACCGACTGGCGAATTGCTTCATTCTTCGCGGTCCCGCGCTTTCTTGCCGAGATAATAAAATCCAGCAAAAGAATACTGTTATTTACGATAGTGCCGCCCAGAAGGATCAACCCCATGGTAGCAGGCTTGCACATGGGTTTATCGAAAAGAAGCAAGCCCCACATGGCACCGGCGACAGCCAGGGGAATCGCCGCCATGATCGTAATCGGATGACCAAAGGACTTGAACATGGCCAGAAGAAGAAAATAGAGAAGCACAATGCCGACAATCAACGCTTTTCCCATCTCCTGCTGCCCTTTGGCCATATCGACAAATGATCCGGCAACGTCGATCTGGTAGCCCTGGGGCGTCTTGATTTTAGCCAGCCGTGTCATGATCATCTTGCCCACCTGGGCAATGGTATAGGTATGGTTACCGCCCGTAATATCGATGGTGTTTTCCATACGTTCGCGGGTTAAAAACGGCTGGTCATATTTTTCAGTGATATCAGCCATTGACCGGAGCGGAATCGGACCGAATCGAGTGGGAACATACGCCTGCCCGATTTTATCCGGATTATCGATATCTGCATCTGCATACCTGACATTAACCGGGATATCCAGATAACCGTCAAGCCGCATCTGCGTTGCCGGGATTCCCTTGACTGCGGCTTTGAGTTCCCGTGTGGCATCTGCAGGCGTCGTCTGGTAAAGACTTGTCAGGGCTGGATCAAAAACCACATCATGTTCCACTTTATCCGTATACCAGCTTCGCCTTAAATCAATCACCCCGGGAAGCCCTTTCAAGGCAGTCATGCACTGGTCCGCCAGCCGACTGATCACACCGGTATCCGGCCCGCTGATAATAATATCAACCGGCGCCTTGGTGGTGGAAAGCGGGGTCGCGCCATACTCACTCACCCGGAAACTCCGGATATCCGATATCTTTCGCAGCCCCTTTCGCCACGTGTCCTCAATCTCCCAGATGGTCTCATTTCTGCTCTTTCGATCAACCAGATATACGGTAACCCGTGCAGACTGGCTCGTGGCACCGCCGCCGCCAAAACTGATCTGACCGGGTTCGGAGCCCACAATCGATGACACCTTTTCAACGCCTTCCTGCAGAAAAATCATCTGCTCCACACGTGTCAGCACGTTCTCCACCAATGCCGGAGAATAATCACTCGGCATATCAAACGCCACAATAACGATTCCCGTATCCATGGGCGGCATCAGTTCCCCGCCGTTTAAGGGCTTTACAATCTTCATGGTCACGGCAAAAAAACCGATAGCCAGAATAAGAGTAAACAGCCTGTGCACAAGCGCCCGGTCAAGAATGGCGGTATAAAAATCAGCCAGACGTTTGACCCCTTTGTCCGTATAACCGAAAAACCGCGCCATAAAATTTTTCTTTTTCCGGGGACGGCCTAAGAGCTTTGCAGCGGTCAGCGGGATGACGGTAAGCGCGACGATAAGTGAAGCAACAAGCGTTGAAGAAATCATCAGATTTAAAGGCCGCATCACCTGCTGGGTATATCCGCCGGCAAACATGACCGGCACCATAACGATCACCGTGGTGAGCATGCCGGCCGTAACAGCGAGCGACACCTCGGCGGCACCTTCCCGGGCGGCTTTTTCGGCATCCGGATTCTCCTTCATGGCCTGGTAATGACGGTAAATATTTTCCAGAATCACAACCGATGAATCAACCACCAGGCCGACCGAGATAATCAGACCGGAAAGGGTCACCATGTTGAGGGTATACGGACTGAACCAGAGGACAACCAGCGACATGAGAAACGCCAGGGGGATGCTTACCGACACCACCATGGCAGCACGGGTATCGCCCAGGAAAAAAAAGATAATAAAAATCGTCAATATCACCGCCTGGATAAGACTGACCCGCATGCCCTGAACATTGATATCGATAATCGGCTGCTGGTCATCGGTGATTGAAAAATCGATATCCGGATATTCGGCTTTTAACCGGGGCAGCATGGATTTGACGCTCTTAATGGCAGAGACGGTGGGACCGTTTTCCGGTCGAAGAACGTTGACGGCAATGGCTGCCTTGCCGTTTCCGTGATAAATGCTCCGCTGTTCACTCTCACCCAGAAACACTTCTGCGATATCTGCAATCCGGATATACCCGTTTTCTTTATGCCGTATCGGCAGGGAAGAAATATCCCGTATATTTTTAAATTCACCAGTGGTCCTTACCAAAAATTCGTTATTTCCCGAATAAACAGTACCCACAGGACTGGAAATATTCTGCCGGGAAAGCGCGGCAATCACTTCCCCGATGGATATATCCAGAGCCGCCAGCCGGTCCCTTGAAACCCGAACCTTGACTTCCGGATGATTGGCACCGAAAACATCAACGTCCGCAATCCCCGGCAGTCGCAGAATCACATCCTGAATCTGGTTCTCTGCCAGCAGACGAATTTCAGACAGGGTCTTTGCACTGCCCGGTTTTGGTGAAAGTGCCAGGGTGAGCAGCGGCCGCTTCGCATCAGTAATACGGTAAATCCTCGGCTCCTGGATCTCTGCGGGCAGCTCAGACCGGATCCGGCTCATGGCATTCTGTACGTCAAGCACCGCCTCGCCAATCGGCTTGGAATAATCAAACTCGGCATTCACCGAAGAAACATCATCCCTGGACGTACTGACGATTTTTTTTAAACCGCTGATCGTGTTCAGCTCCTTTTCAATAATTTCAGTGATCATATCTGAAATATCACGGGCTGCGGCCCCGGGAGCAACCGTAACGACCACCACCTGCGGGGGAACGGTATTGGGAAATAAATCCGTGGGGGTTCTTAAAAAGGCGAATATGCCAAGGGCCACCACCACCAGTGTTAATGATAAAACGGTATATGGATTTTTTAAGGAAAATTCCGTCAAATTCAATTTGCCACCTCCACGGGCAGCCCGTCGGCAAGCCTGGCCCAGCCTAAAAAGGTGTTCACAACCACCTGACTGCCCGGATCAATGCCGTCAACTGCGATGAATTTTCCATTATCCCCCAAAATAGTAATGGGATGATGCCGGATATGATCCGCCTGCACCAGATAAACATAGGGAGTTTCATCTAAAACAATGCACGCTCCGGGAAGGAGGGTCTTGTTTTTAAAACTTTTCACCCGGATCGTTACAGGCACATATGCCCCGATGATCAATGAAAACGTATCCTGTCCTTCTATGGTTACTTCAGCCCGCAGCATGCGGGATTCTTTCAAAGAAGGATACATATGAGAAAGAGTGGCTGTCTTCACCTTACCATCCAGACCAAATAAAACGGGAAGGCCTTTTGTAATCCGTGCGAGATCCGGCTGGGGGACGTCAAAAGCCAGAATCAACCGGTCTTTTTCTTCCACGGTAATCAGGGGCTTGCCCGAAGAAGCAAGGCTTCCATGATCCACCATCCGTCGTGTCACCACGCCATTAAAAGGCGCAACCAGCTGATAATAATCAAGCTGGGCTTCAAGCTGAGTCTTTTTGTGAACCAGAACATCGACGGTTCGTGAAATGGCCGTTGATTTCCGATTTGTCGCATCCCGTTGACCTGAAATCTCGTCCGCACGATTGACGGTTGCCTCAGCCTGGGCTTCAGCAATGGCACCATCTTCAGCCAGCGCCTTGTCACGCATCGCTTCACGATCCCAGAATTTCGCGGATTTTCCGAGCGCGACTGCCGTTGACTGATTGGCTGCAAGTTCCGCCTCTGCCTGCGCTATCTGTGAGGATATAGAATCAATATCAGCAAAAAGGTCCTTTGCATTAAGAGATATCAAAAGGTCACCGGCATTTACCCGATCCCCTTCATTCACGGCCACAGAGACCACGGAAGCGGCAACCCGTGAAGCTATATCCGCTTTTTGAAAAGGCTCCACTACCGCAAGATAAGAAAGGTCGATATCCAGATCACCGACTTTTGCTTCAGCCACATGAACAATCGTCGGAGAAAGACCGTATACCGGCGCATTGGCCAGCTTGTTTTGTTTCTTCTTAATTAAAGCAACAGCACCGGCCACAAGCACGATGATAACGATAAAGATCACGAATATTCTGATTTTTTTGGTTGTCATTTCATTTCTCCGGTCGCAAGTCTTAACTGCGCAACTGCCGTGTTATACTCAGCCTTCGCCTGATGATAATTGGTTTGCGATGCCAACAGGGCATTTTGGGCATCCAATACATCAATTAGCGCGCCTTTTCCATGGTCATATTTTTTCCGTTCAATGCGCAATGCTTCCTGCGCCTGCTCAATGGATTTTTGTGTCGTATCGATGCGTTTTGACGCGGATTCAATATTTAAACCCGCTGTTTCAACATCCAGACGAAGCCGAAAAGCAAGCGACCGAAGCTTTTCCCGGGATGCGGAAAGGGCCGCACGCTGTTCCCGAACACGGGCAGCAACCTGTCCGCCTTCAAAAATCGGCAATTCAACAAAGATTCCGACCCGGCCCAGGTCTTCTGCCGAATCAGTTCCGGAAAAATCATCTGAAGGGTCCGGCGGAGAGTCAGGCGTCCACCGCATCCCATATGCGCCTTGCAGGGATATAGACGGCCAGTGACCGGCGCGGGCGGCATCAACAAATTTTGCCTGGGCTTCCAGTTCGGCGCGGGCAGCAAGGTAGTCCTCACGAAACTGGAAAGCGATTTCAAGACTGTCTTCCAGGTCAACCCCCGCAAACGACTCTCTTTCAAGCGTTCCGCATACATCAAACGATTCCATAATGTCCGGTGCGCCCATCAGGTTGGCCAGCCGCCGTTTTTCAATGGACAGGACATTTTTGGCATGGGTCAGCGACTGATCAATATCCGCAATCCGGACCTCCGTCCGCAGACGGTCGACCTTTGCTGCTTTTTTACGGGCAATCAAAGCATTTATCCGATTCAGGTGTTCATTCATGGCATCTTTAGAAAACGCCAGCGACTTGATGACTTCTTTTTGCGCCAGGATAGAATAGAATATGCCGGACACATTAAATATCAACTCATTGCGGGTACGGAATGACTGATGGAGGGCGCTCTGTTGGATCAGCTTTGACGCATCTATTTCATTGATCAGCCGTCCTCCGGTAAAAATCGGCTGGGACAACACAATGTCTGCTGAATAAATATTATCTCCGAAAACGCCTGACTCCCCATTGTAGCGGGGAGGAATAAGCCTCTGATCGTCAATGTATTTCGTGTATCCGCCGACGGCACTGATCCTGGGCAGAGCCCGGCCAATGGCCTGTGAATGCCTGGCGGCGGCGGCATCACTGGCATACTTTGACTGGGCCAGATCTGGATTGTTTTGAAGGGCAATTTCGATTGCGGCGTCCAGCAGAATCGGCTTGTCCGGAATGACAACGGCTTGATGAAATGCGGGGCGATATGTCGCCCCAACCTTTTCCATATCAGATATTTCATAGGGATCGGTGGGAGAAATCAGTGCACATCCCGCCATTCCGGAAAGCATAAATCCCAAAAGAGCACCCGTTATTTTTAATTTTATCATTATTGACTGACTCCTGATTGCGTAATTCCCTGATCTGTATATTTTTTTATCTGGTTATCCACTTTGGTTAAGTAAATAAATTTAAATGATATGAATAGCTTCTATTTTGCTGGATGCCCACTCCCCGCCTTCGCGGGGGACAAGCTTTTTAGTGGGTATGACGACTTCGGGGCAAGTGGAGACAATTAAGCGTTCTGTCATTCCCGAGTAGTCGGGAATCCAGTGTTAGTTTAACTGGTAATCGAATGATTTCAAAACAACTTAATCGAAGTGGATAACCAGATTTTTTTAAGCTAAAATAAAAATTTGATATGATCTGAAAAAAAAATTCAGAGTTGATGAGACCCTATTCAGTTTTCTGAAAAAGAGGCGTGCTGATATACCGTTCCCCGGTGCTCGGCAAAATAACCACAATATTTTTATTC
>CAZQLG010000104.1:0-8604 GCA_964594105.1 uncultured Desulfococcus sp.
GGAATCACCGGAACTCAGATCACGGAAGCGGATGTGCTGAACATCGGCAAAGGTATCGGTACCTTTCTGGCCCAAAAAAATTGTTTTGCGCTGACGGTGGGTCGCGACTGCCGAATCACATCGGACCGCTATTCGGAACTGTTGATCAAAGGTCTTTTGTCAACCGGATGTCATGTCACGGATATTGGTGTGTGTCCGACACCGATCCAGTATTTTTCCATCCGGCATTTAGATAAACAAGGCGGTGTCATGGTGACTGCCAGCCATAATCCGCCGGAATACAATGGATTTAAGATTTGCCAAAATATGGATTCCGTTCACGGGGACCAAATCCAGGAAATCAAAAAAATCATCGATCAAAACGCATTTGCGCAAGGAAACGGAACCCGGGACGAAGCGGATGTGGTCACCCCTTACAAACAATATATTATAGAAAACATTCACATTAAAAAACCACTCAGAGTTGGGATTGACGCCGGAAACGGCACGGCTGGCGTGATTACCGTTCCCATTCTAAAAAAGCTCAATTGTGAAGTCCATGACATCTACTGTGACATGGACGGTAATTTTCCGAATCATGAAGCCGACCCGACAGTACTCGAAAACATGGCAGACCTGATCGCAATGGTTAAAGACAAGGGACTGGATTTGGGGATCGGGTATGACGGTGACGGTGACCGGATCGGCGTTGTGGATGAAAAAGGGAATCTGATTTACGGCGATCAGCTCATGATCATCTTCTCCCGGGAAATACTTTCCAGAAAGCCGGGGGCCACGTTTATTTCGGAAGTCAAATGTTCAAAAACCATGTATGATGATATCAAGGCCCATGGCGGCAATGCCATTATGTGGAAAACCGGGCATTCTTTGATAAAGAAAAAAATGAAAGAAGAAAATGCGGAACTGGCCGGTGAAATGAGCGGTCATATGTTTTTTGCGGACCGATATTTCGGATATGATGATGCGACATACGCATCCTGCAGGCTTTTGGAAATCCTGTCAGCCACCGGCAAAACGATTTCCGAACTGCTTTCAGACGTCCCCAAAACCTTCAACACCCCTGAAATCCGGGTGGACTGCCCGGATAATATCAAATTTTCCGTGGTTGCCGAACTCACCGAAATCTTTCGCAAGGACTATGATGTGATTGACATTGACGGCGCCCGGATTGTTTTTGAAGACGGCTGGGGCCTTGTCCGCGCGTCCAACACACAGCCGGCGCTTGTTCTGAGATTTGAAGCATTGTCTGAAACACGCATGGTAGAAATCAGGGAACTGGTGGAATCTTCGCTGGAAAGCGTTAAAAGAGAAATGTAGTTCATCTTTATCCATAAATTACGATCATGCGGAAATCAGGTCGACTTTAAATTGATCTTCTGGATAATTGTGTCCGATTAGTTAATAATGATAGCTATAATCCCGAAAAATGACAGACATCAGGCACTAAGAATCCGCCGTTTTTTTGTTGGTGCGGCATCCTATCTCCTGTGGTTCGTTCTCGTTTTGTATTGCCATTACCAGGGGTTTATTCGTTTATCTTTCGGCTGGACATTGTTTGGATGTGGCGTCGCCTCTGGAGGCAATTGTTTATTATACCTCATTTTCAGGACCGGACTGAATAAAAAATTTGCCGATCCGAGTCTCACTTTTCCCCAGATGGCCTTAGCAGCCCTTGCCGCCATGGTGGGCATCTATTATACGGACAATATTCGGGGAGTGATGCTTGTTGCCTATATAGTAACGATTTTATTTGGGGTGTTTCGCTTCAATATCATTCAATATTTACTTTTTACGGTATTTTCAGTTGTAAGCTATGGAACGGTCATTGTATTACTCTTAAACAACCATCCGGAAACCATCACCCTTCAAATTGAGATCCTTCAGCTGGTGGTTTTTGCCACGGTTCTGACCTGGTTTTCAATGGTCGGCAGCTACATGAGAAAAATACGAAAAAGATTATCCGCCACCAACTACCGTTTAAATAACGCACTGAGCACCATTCGGGAACTGGCCATCCACGATGACCTGACCCAGGCTTATAACCGGCGGCAACTGTTTGAAGAACTCAAACGGGAAAAAGCCAAAGCAGACCGAAACGGTAGCATCTTTTCCATCGCATTATTTGACCTGGATCACTTTAAAAAAATCAATGACACCTATGGTCATTTAAAAGGGGACGATGTCTTAAAACACTTGATTCATTCGGTACGTCATGAAATAAGAGAAATCGACAGCATTTCCCGATACGGGGGAGAAGAATTTGTCATTATAATGAGCGGTACGAATGCAAAAGGCGCTGAAGAGTTTGCTTATCGCATCAAAAACAATATTAAAAATTTAAAATTTCCGGGATTTACCGAATCGTTCCGTATGACGATTTCAACCGGCATTACAACGTATCAGCCAGTCGAAAGCATTGATGATCTGATCGCCCGATCCGATTCGGCAATGTATAAAGCCAAATCCATGGGCCGTAATCAGGTGGTAATTGAAAATCCCGCATAAGTTCAAAATCTTTTTTTAAAATTTTTATATTTATTTAATATTATAATTTTTTATACGCAGAGGATATTTTTATGAAAGTATTAATCAGTGATGTTCTGGGTGAAGCAGGAATCAAAATTTTCCAGGAAGAAGATGGCATCGAAGTAGATGTAAACACCGGACTTTCCCCGGAAGAACTCAAGGCAATTATCGGCAATTATGACGGACTGGTCATTCGAAGCGCCACAAAAGTAACCGCAGACCTTTTAGCGGCGGCCACCAACTTAAAAGTCGTGGGCCGGGCGGGTATCGGTCTGGATAATGTAGATATTCCCGCTGCCACCAAAAAAGGTGTTGCAGTCATGAATACCCCCGGCGGTAATGTGGTCACCACCGCCGAGCATTCCCTCTCGCTGATGATGGCCCTGACCCGGAACATTCCCCAGGGGACCGCATCATTAAAAGACGGCCGGTGGGATAAAAAGAAACTCCAGGGCCGGGAAGTTTTCAACAAAACGCTTGGCGTCATCGGTTTTGGAAATATTGGGTCCGTGGTGGCCGACCGTGCCAGGGGCCTGAAAATGAGAGTCGTGATTCATGATCCGGTTGTCCAGGCTGAAGTCATTGAAAAAGAAGGTTTTGAATGGGTTTCTCTGGAAAAGCTTTACCAGGAAGCTGATTATATTTCCGTTCATGTGCCAAAAACCAAAAATACAACCGGCCTGCTCAACAAAGCCGCCTTTGATCAGATGAAAACCGGTGTCATGGTTGTCAACTGTGCCCGAGGCGGCATTGTCGATGAAGATGACCTATATGACGCAATGACATCAGGTAAAGTAGCTGGAGCCGCTTTAGACGTTTTTTCAATCGAACCCCCGTCAGCGGACCTGCCGCTTCTCCAACTTGACAACTTGATTGCCACACCGCACCTCGGCGCCTCCACCAAAGAAGCACAAACCAACGTCGCAGTAGCCGTTGCCGAACAAATTATCGAATATCTGAAACATAACAACATTATTAATGCGGTGAACGTGCCGGCCGTATCCGGTAAACTCCTTGAGCAACTGAGGCCGTTTCTTACACTGGCGGACCGAATGGGCTGCATGCAGGCCCAGTTGGTAACCGGCCAGTTAAAAGAAATCCGTATTGAATATAACGGGGACTTCCATGGCCTGGATTTAAAACCTGTGACCACGGCTTTCTTGAAAGGGGTTCTTGATTCACTGGTTTCCGATGGTGTCAACTCCGTTAATGCCCCGATGCTGGCAAAAGATATGGGCATTAAAGTATCTGAAACCAGTACGGCGGATTCCGAAAAATTCTTAAACCGCATCTCCGTGACAATTGTCACCACTGAAATGGAATGCACGGTTGCCGGCAGCGTTTTCGGCAAATCGGACGCAAGAATTGTCCGGATTGACGATTTCATTATAGAAATCATTCCGCAAGGCCACCTGACAATGATCCACAACCTTGACGAACCCGGCGCTATCGGCAGTATTGGCAACACCCTGGGAGAAAACAACATTAATATTTCACAGATGCAGGTCGGTACCGCTGTTGGTGGCGAGAACAATATTATCCTGATTAAAACCGATGTGCCGATGAGCGATGACATCAAAAATAGAGTTCAGGAACTTCCGAAAGTCAAGACCATCCAGACCTTAGAACTATAACCAATAAATTTGTAAAGAGGGCCAGATGACAGAAAACAATAAAACACCGGGCGATTTTGCAATGCCTGAAATTAATTTTTCAACATTTATTCTATCATTAAACTCCTCTGCGCTGGTGCATCTCGGCATTCAAACGGATCCCACATCCGGCAGCACAGCGAAGAATTTCCTGCTGGCAAAACAGACCATTGACATTCTTGCCATGCTGGATGAAAAGACCAAAGGAAACCTGACAGAAGACGAAAAACGGCTTCTGACGCATGTGCTTTACGAATTAAGAATGCTGTATGTGAAACAAAAAGAAAAAAAATAGATATCTTTGCTGTATCTGGCCATTGTACACCATCGGCTGTCGGAACTTATCCGACAGCCGTATGCAGGGTCCCACCCAATTATATATTAAAAAAACATTTAAGGGTTATGTTGTTATGAAACGCATGAAATAGCGTCACCTCTGATTACGACAATATCTTCCCGTCTGTTAAATCCAATGGAAATTAAATCACCGGCAAAAATCAATCTGTTTCTGGAAGTCATCGGCAAACGTCCGGATGGATATCATAATTTAAATACCCTGATGTGCTGTATCGCGCTTTACGATACGATCCAATTAACATTTGGACAAAAAAAGATATCCGTTCACTGTACCCACCCGGATGTGCCTGACGACGAAACCAACCTTGCCTGGCGTGCGGCCCGGTTGTTTTTTGACACCACCCGCATTTGTAAAGGTGTCCGTATTGATATTAAAAAAAAAATTCCCATCGGCGCCGGTTTAGGCGGGGGAAGCAGTAATGCGGCTGCCGTGTTGAAAGGTCTGAATTCATTTTACGGGTCACCTGTTTCTAACAAGGATCTGATGGCTGCCGGCAAATCGATTGGCGCGGATGTGCCCTTTTTCATTTACGGGAAACCGGCACGGGCTACCGGAATCGGAGATATTTTAACCCCCTGCGATTGCATTAAATCCTGTCCGATCTTAGTAATTTATCCATCCATACCGGTCTCTACCGCCAAAGTATATAAAAAATTGAATTTAAGATTGACAAAAAACAAAAAAATCAATACACAATTTCTTTTTAAGTTGAACTTGGGTCAAGATGCTGTGAAACAATTATTCAATGATCTTGAATTGGCTGCGTCTGAAATTTGTCCCGAGATTCAGGAAGCCAAAACGTCTTTGCTGGCGCACAATGCTTCCGTCGCCTTGATTACCGGTAGTGGGTCGGCTGTTTTCGGGCTTTATGACAATATCGAAAATGCAAAAAAAGCATACACCGCCATATCGCAATACATACTATCAAAAAACAGGACGTGGCAACTTTATTTGAGTCATTTAGCTATATAAATTAAAAGGTTATTTAAATTGATGGTTTGACGAAATAATTCTGGGGCGTCGTCAAGTGGTAAGACACAGGATTTTGATTCCTGCATTCGGAGGTTCAAACCCTCCCGCCCCAGCCATCATTAATCATATAAATTAGAAGAATTAACATCATGCATCAGGAAAACGGGTACGTTCTATTTGCCGGAAATTCCAACCCGATTCTGTCAAAAGCAATCTGCGGTTACCTGGAAAGAGATCTTGGCGGAGCCAAAGTCAAACGTTTCAGTGACGGTGAAATTCAAATTGAGATTGATGAAAACGTCCGTTCAAAAGATGTTTTTATTATTCAGTCAACAAGTCACCCGGTCAATGACAATCTTGTTGAACTCTTACTCATGATCGACGCCCTTAAACGATCATCGGCAAAACGGATCACTGCTGTTATTCCCTACTTCGGGTACGCCCGCCAGGACAAAAAAGTTGCGCCCCGGGTGCCCATCAGCGCTAAGCTGGTAGCGGATTTATTAACAACCGCAGGCGCCAACCGGATCATCACCATGGACCTCCATGCCGGACAGATCCAGGGGTTCTTCAATATCCCGGTTGACAATCTCTATGCCGCGCCGGTCTTTATTGATTATATGCGCAAAGAATTTACCGACAACACGGTGATTGTTTCGCCGGATGCTGGTGGCGCTGAAAGAGCCAGAGCATTTGCCAAGCGCCTTCATTGCGATCTCGCCATTGTTGACAAACGCCGGGACGCCCCGAATAAAGCCAGAGCAATGGCAGTCATCGGTAATGTGACCGGTAAACGGGCGATCATTCTTGATGATATGGCCGATACCGCCGGGACACTTACAGAAGCTGCAAAGGCGATAGCAAAATTCGGCGCCAGCGAGGTACACGCCTGCTGTACCCACCCCGTCCTTTCCGGCCCGGCAATAGACCGAATTAATGATTCAGCACTGAAATCCGTCGTTGTTGCAGATACCATTCCATTGTCTGATAAAGGCCGTGCCTGTAATAAAATAAAAATACTCTCCATCGCCAATCTGATCGGAGAAGCGATTATCCGGAGTCACACAGGGGATTCTGTCATATCATTATTTGTATAACAAAAAAAAACATCAACAAGGAGAAAACTTTTGGAAATACACCCACTTAAAGCGCAAACCAGGAATTCTACAGGAAAAGGAACCGCCAGGAGCCTGCGCCGGGACGGAAGAATCCCTGCTGTTCTTTACGGTTCAGATATCGAAAGCATCTCGCTTTCGGTCAGCATTAAAGATATTGAACAACTGCTGAAAAAAATCAATTATGCTCAGGCACTCTTGAACCTGGAGGTTGAAGGCGGAGCATCCAATAAAAAAACGGTCATGATCAAGGAAATCCAGACTGAACCACTGACTCAGAATTTCCGCCATCTGGATTTTTATGAAGTGAATATGACACGCAAACTGACGGTCACAATCCCGGTTGTGACCACCGGCATTCCAAAAGGTGTGGAATCCGGCGGTGTTCTTCAGGTCATCCGAAGAGAACTGGATGTTAACTGCCTGCCAACAGCCATTCCGGAACAAATTACCATTGATGTTTCAGACCTTGATGTCGGTGATTCCGTTCACGTTGATGAACTGGAACTTGAAGGGGATGTGGAAATTCCGTATGATGCGAATTTTACCATTTTGACCGTTGTCGTTCCGAAGGTAGTTGAAGAAGAAGTTGAAGAAGGCGAAGAAGGCGAAGAAGGCGAAGAAGGCGAAGAAGGTGCTGAGGGTGCTGAGGGTGCTGAAGCAGCAGATGCGTCCGGATCTGAAGGATAAAACGGTTAACGTGATCCTCAGGCGCTTTATACCGGCTGAATCCCGGGCTTTCTGATATGGTGACCGATACCCCATGGATGATTGCCGGCCTTGGAAATCCAGGCCGGAAATACGCAAAAACCCGGCATAACATCGGCTTTATGGTAGTTGAGCAGCTTGCTGAGAAATTTGATATCCCGCTTAACCAAAAAAAATTTGACACCCTTTTTGGTTTGGGAGAAATTGACACCGTTAAGGTCATTTTAACAGAACCGTTAGCTTTTATGAATCGCAGCGGTCCGCCGATCTTACAGCTGGCAAAATATTACAAATTGACATTCGACCATGTATTGGTCATCCATGACGATATTGATATTTTATTTGGAAATATAAAAATTAAGGCAAAAGGAGGACATGGCGGGCATAATGGATTACGATCCATTGCCGGTGTTGCCGGCGGCGGAGAATTCCCCCGCATTCGTATCGGCATCGGGCGTCCTGACACACATATTGATGTTACGGATCATGTTCTTGGGAAATTTTCCAAAGATGAAACAGATGATCTGGATACTGTACTGACATGTGCTGCGGAAGCTGCTCAATCAATAATATATAAAGGGTTAATCCTAAGTATGAATAAGTTTAATAGAAATGGAGTAGAATCTGATAATCTTTAATTTTTTTTTGTAAGGGAGGAAAAACATGGACGCATTATTGACTAACATCCCACTTACGTGTACATTGGTCGGCCTTGTCGGCATTCTGTACTCAGTTGTCATCGCAATGATGATTAAAAGAGCTCCGGATGGAAACGAAAAAATGGTGGAAATTGCCACCGCTATTCAGGAAGGCGCAATTGCCTATCTGAACCGTCAGGCAAAAAGTATGGCCGCTGTCGGTATTGTCATTTTTGGCGTAATCATTTTTACGCTTGGCACCAAAACCGCCATCGGTTTTTTAGTTGGCGCACTCGCATCTTTCATGGCCGGTTACATCGGCATGAGAGTTTCTGTTATTGCTAATGTCAGAACAACTGAAGCTGCTAAAGATGGCATGGCTGCCGGCCTGAGCATGGCTTTCCGAGGTGGTTCCGTTACCGGTATGCTGGTTGCTGGCCTTGGCCTGAGCGCACTGTCTGGTTTTTTTGCCTACCTGATCGCAACTGCCCCTGAAGGCACCGCAATGATTGACAATGTTGTCCCGCTGGTTGCGCTTGGTTTTGGCGGCAGCTTGATTTCCATCTTTGCCCGTCTGGGTGGTGGTATCTTTACTAAAGGCGCTGATGTTGGTGCTGACCTTGTGGGTAAAGTTG